>PFXI01000077.1:0-7891 GCA_002791575.1 Zetaproteobacteria bacterium CG_4_9_14_3_um_filter_54_145
CTTATTATCTGGTGAAAAATCGTGTTAGTGTGCTGCATGGCCTGAGTTCTCCAGTTGGTAAATTTGCTGTCTAGCTAACTACAAATCTACCATAAACGTTGGGAATTCAGGCCTACTTTATGACTGCGAAATCTTTAACCGGACAGCAGTGACTTCGCGGATAAAGGCGCGCAGGCTTTTGCACAAAGCAAGTCCTGACCCCTAAAGGCAGAGCAGCGTTGCGAGGCCTATCGTCATCTGTTTGATGCGCATATTGACGCGAAAGAGCTGGCAGAGATTCGCGAGGCGACGAACAAATCGTGGGTGCTGGGCTCGGGCAGGTTCGGGGAGCAGGTTGAGGCGTTCACGAAGAGGCAGGCATCCCCTAGGGCGCGGGGAGGGGATCGAAAATCGAAGAAGTACAGAGAGCGCAAGCTCAATCAGGTTTGACCAATGCTAATAGAGGCCATAAATTGAGTTTTGTGAAATGCAAGAGGAGGGGAGCAAACATGATGGAAATACAAAATCAATCGAGACTGACCCCATTGATTCGCATTGTTTGGGGGCAAACATGGAAAATGTAGGTGGGCAAGCTTCATCCGAAGCGCCAGAGGCTATTGATCAGCCGATTCGTATTCAAGCGATATTATCACCAAAATTCAATCTGGCCTTTTTGCAAAACTCAGTGCCTGTATTGCTTGAGTTGGCTTTGGTCAACGATAGTGATCAAGATCTAAGCGACTTAACCTTAACCCTCTCATCTACGCCTTCCTTTCTCAAAACCAAAATCTGGCATATCGATGCCGTTACATCAGGGCAAAAGTTCCATATTTCAGACCGCGATGTGCAGTTAGATAGTGGCATGTTAGGGCGGTTGAACGAATCTGAAACCATACAAGTATCGGTAACCCTTACATCCAAAGACGAGCCGATTGCGGATTGCGAACAAGTCATCGAATTGTTACCACGAACCCAATGGAGCGGCATCGGGCATATGCCGGAAATGATCGCAGCCTATGTTCAACCCAATGATGCGCAGGTGGAGCGGTTACTGAAAAAAGCTGCAGCCATCCTTCGCCACTACAAAAAAGACGCCGCCCTGGATGGCTATGCCGGTGGCCCGAAAAGAGCCTGGGAATTGGCCTCTGCTATTTGGGCGGCCATCGGTTCCATGGGATTAGATTACGCTCTTCCGCCAGCAAGTTTTGAACGAACAGGCCAGAAAGTCCGAAATCCGGCTCAGGTAGCTGATGCCGGGCTTGCCACATGCCTGGATAGCACATTGCTGATTTGTGCAGCCCTGGAGCAATGCGGTTTAAATCCTCTCATTGTGTTTACGCAGGGCCACTCATTCGCAGGTGTTTGGCTTAAAAATGAGGAGTTTTCTACTGTGGTGGTGGATGATGTCACCGCGCTAAGAAAACGGGTAAAGCTGAAAGAATTGGTTGTTTTTGAAACCACCTTGCTGACAAAGCGACCTTGTCCTGCCTTAAAACGTGCCATCGAACAGGGCGAAAAACAGATTGCTGAAGAGGAAGAAAGCAAGTTTGAAATGGTGGTTGATATCCGTAGGGCAAGGTTACAACGCATCAAACCGCTGGCAAGTGATGAGGCTAGCAGTACAGCATCAGCACAACAACACGAGGAGCAGGAAGCCGTATTTGATGAGGCCCCCGATCTCCCTGATGACGAGATTCGCAGAACTGAAGAGACATCAGGCAAACCACTTGATCGGCTTGATCTTTGGCAGCGCAAACTATTGGATCTCTCTTTACGCAACAATCTGCTGAACTTCCGCGCCAGTAAACGTGCGATTACACTTGATGCCCCTGATCCCGGACAATTAGAAGATCGATTTGCAGATGGCAATATTCTCAAGCTTAGGCCGCGTCCTGAATTGATGAATGGTTCTGATATGCGCGATCGAAGCATTCACGAATCAAGAACTCAGGAAGATCTATATCGTGAACATGCGCTTGATGCATTACGCCGTAATGAAGTGCATGTGCCGATAAAGGCGGACGAACTAGATGGGCGCTTAACCGAGCTTTATCGAACTGCCAGATCCACGCTTTCAGAAGGTGGTGCGAATACCTTGTATCTTGCCGTGGGCTTTCTCTCCTGGACCCGTGATAACAAGGACGACAAACGTTATCGTGCTCCGTTGATTCTTATTCCTATGGTGCTCAATCGTAAAAGCATGCGTGAGGGGTTCAGTCTGACCTTGCATGATGACGAAGCACGCTTTAACCCAACCTTGGTGCAGATGCTGCATCAAGACTTTGAGCTTGAACTACCAGTTGCTCAAGGTGAATTACCTAAAGATGACCATGGATTGGATATCCATAAAATTTGGAGGCAAGTATCCCAGGCCGTGAAAGAGATCAAAGGCTGGGAGGTGTCAGAGGAGGTTGTACTTTCTACCTTCTCCTTCGCTAAGTATCTGATGTGGAAAGATCTGGTGGATCGCACTGATCAGCTAAAACAGAATCCGGTGGTACGTCATCTGATTGAGACGCCACGTGATCCTTATTTGAGCTCGGTCAGTTTTCCCGATCCCAAGCAGTTGGATCAACTTCATGCACCCGAAGAAACCTTCTGCCCACTACCGGCAGATTCATCTCAGCTTTCAGCCGTGATGGCGGCGGCCAAGGGCAAAAACTTTGTTCTGATCGGTCCACCAGGTACCGGCAAAAGTCAGACCATCGCTAACATGATTGCCCAGTGTCTGGCAGAGCAAAAAACCGTGTTATTTGTCTCTGAAAAGATCGCCGCACTGGACGTGGTCTATCGTCGTTTGCGCGATGTAGGACTGGGTGATTTTTGTTTAGAACTACACTCAAGCAAGGCGCGTAAGCTAGATGTATTGCAACAACTCGGGCGGGCCTGGGATTCAAAAGGTGGAATCGATGCCAACGAGTGGCGCAGAGAGGCCGAAAAGCTAAAAGCCTTGCGTGAACAACTTAATGGTTTTGTCAGGCAGCTTCATTGTAAACGGCATAATGGCCTGACTGCATTCCGCGCCATCGGCCAGATTTTGGCAGGGCAAGAGATTGAGAAACTTGGCCTGCAATGGCCCAGTGTGGATGCGCATGATGCTGATGCCCTGGATCGGTTAAGAGCGTTGGCGGATCGCCTGGATGTGAACGCCCGCGAAGTGGGTAAGATTGCCGATAGCCCATTGGCGCAAATATCCCACGATGATTGGTCACCCCATTGGCAACAGGAGATCATCCAGACAGCCCAGCAACTGGTGCCGAAAACCGGACAACTGGAAACTTCCGCCGCGTCTTTTAACAAGGCACTGGGTTTGTCCGTACTCAATCTTGACGAGCGCAGCCGTCATGGCTTGTCGCTACTAGCAAACACATTGCCTAAGGCAGCCGGTTACGACTGGCGTTTTGTATTGCGTCCCGATATCCGTCGCTTGATGGACGATCTTGAAAAAGGCATGCAATACACCAAACAGCATCAACAGACCTTCCAGCAACTCTCAGTGCCATATCGAGAAGAGATAACGCAGATTGAAGTGGACGGTTTGAATGAGCAGTGGCAAAAGGCTGAGCAGGCTTTTTGGCCTATAAGCTGGATGGGTAAGCGTGGTGTGCGAAAAGTACTGGCTTGTTTTATTCAGGGTAAACATCAAATTGACGTGGCCGCAGATCTGGAGCGAATTAAACAGCTTAAAGAACTTGAGGCCAACATTGCCGAACTGGATGACCTTGGTGCCAAAACAACAGGTCTGTGGAACGGTCTTAAAACGCGACTGGATGAAGCCGAACAAGCACAACAATTTCATCAAGCCTTGTCAGAAGCGATTGCCGCTCTAGCAACAGATGCAGACACACTAACCACAATAAAATTGGCACTGGGAAAACTGCTGGGTGATGGCAATGCCTTACTCGATATCTCCGGGCCAGTCACTGGTGCGGGTAATCATTATCTAAAAGCATTGGCAGCGTTTAATACGGCCCTGGATGAGTTCGCCTCAAAATCCGGCGTCACAGTCGCTGAGATGGTGGCAAACACGGGTGACAACCCGGCTGGAATTGCCGAACTCTGCAGCGCCATTCCACCCATGGAACCAAAACTCCATGCCTGGTGTGCCTGGCGTAAGGCACGTAATGAAGCCGTGTCACTTGGGCTGGAACCCTTGGTTGCAGGTATAGAACAGGGCCTGGTTGAGCTGGGTAAGGTGCAAGAAGCCTTTGAAACCGATTATTGTCGCTGGTGGCTTAATAGCATGGTTGATGGCGATGAGGTTCTGCGTAGCTTTGTCTCCGCCGAACATGAAAAACGTATTGCCAACTTCAATGAACTGGATGATCGTTTTACCCAGTTGACCCAAAGTTATATCCACGCGGGATTATGTGCCGATCTCCCTAATCAGGACAGCGTTACCAAAAGTTCAGAATGGGGCATTCTCCGTCGAGAGATGCAGAAGAAACGGGCCCACAAGCCCTTGCGTGAATTAATCGATTTAATGCCTGACACTATCACCAAACTGACGCCTTGTTTGTTGATGAGTCCGCTCTCCATTGCGCAATACCTCTCTACAGAAACCGCGCTATTTGATTTGGTGGTATTCGACGAAGCATCACAAATCCCAGTTTGGGATGCCATCGGTGCCATTGCCCGTGGCAAACAAGTGGTGATGGTGGGTGATCCAAAACAGCTGCCGCCTACCTCATTTTTTAATCGCGGCGAATCGGGTGGCGATGACGATGTTGATTCAGATATTGAAACAGATCTGGAAAGCATTCTGGACGAGTGCATTGGAGCCAACCTACCGACACTGAATATCAACTGGCATTACCGCAGTCGTCACGAAAGCCTGATCGCCTTTTCTAATCATCGCTACTACGGTGGCGGACTGGTAACGTTTCCATCACCAATAACGGATGACCGCGCTGTCAGCTTTCGTTGGGTAGAGGAGGGTGTCTATGAGAAAGGTGGCGCCAGAATCAATAAACCCGAAGCAAAGGCCCTGGTTGACGAGGTGGTGGCCAAATTACGTGACAAACATTATCAGGCATCCAAACACACCATTGGCATAGTGACTTTCAACTCAGAACAACAACGCCTCATCGAAGACCTGCTCGACGAAGCCCGCCGCCAGCATCCCGACATCGAACCCTATTTTTCCGAAGATGCGCTTGAACCGGTGTTCGTCAAAAACCTCGAAAGTGTTCAGGGTGATGAACGCGATCACATGTACTTTTCCATCGGCTATGGCCCTGATCTTACCGGTAAGGTCTCAATGAACTTCGGCCCCATGAACAAAAGTGGCGGTGAACGCCGACTCAATGTTGCCGTAACCCGTGCCCGCCACGCATTGCGGGTTTTCTCCAGCTTACGTCCCGAACAGATTGATCTGTCTCGTACACAATCCACGGGCGTCAGAGATCTTAAGCACTTTTTAGAATTCGCAGAGCGTGGTGCCCGCGCGCTGGCTGAAGCTGTCACAGGCTCGATTGGCGACTACGACAGTCCCTTTGAAGAAGCCGTTGCCGAAGCCTTAAGACGCAAAGGTTGGCAAGTACACTCACAAGTTGGCGTCTCATCATTCCGCATCGATCTGGGTGTAGTCGATCCCGATGCTCCAGGCAGATACCTTGCCGGTGTCGAATGCGATGGTGCCACCTACCACCGTTCGGCAACGGCCCGAGATCGCGACAAAATAAGAGAGGGGGTATTGCGCGGCCTGGGTTGGGAGATAGCACGCATCTGGTCCACCGATTGGTGGCACGATGCCGCGGGTGCACTCGACAAAGTTCACACAGAGCTGGAACGCCTATTAGAAACACAGCGGGACAAACACCTTGAAATCCATAAAATAGAAAATATTGCAGTCGATAAAACGAATGAACCACAAACGATCAGTCCAGTGCAACAAGAAGATCTATTTGAAGAAGCACCGCTAAAAGTCGCCAGCGCCGTTTATGCACGTAACAGCGCAAGCATTGAGCAAGAGCAGAAAACAGATCACCCCATGTTCCACGAAGCTGCTCCCGCCTCTGTAGTCACCGACATCGATCCCGATGCCTTCTTTACTGCTGAATACGATGCATCTCTGCAAACCATGATTGCCCATGTCATCGAAATTGAAGGCCCCGTGCGTGAAGACGTACTCGCCAAACGCATCGCCCGTGCCCACGGTTGGGCGCGCACCGGGAAACGAATACGTGACAGAGTGTTTCAAATGGCCGAAAAGAAATATCTCATTACCATTGAGGAGGTCGGGCGGTTCTTTTGGCCAGAGGGGAGTGATACGAGTGAATGGCAAGCGTTTCGTTATTCGGAAAATGGCAGCCGACCTGTCGATGAGATTTCAAGCCAAGAATTAAATGCATTAGCCAGACATGCATCTCAAAAGTGTGATTCGGTAGATGAAAGTGCGGCAGAAATGGCTCGTTTGATTGGGGTTCGGCGGGTGACGGAAGAGGTTAAGAAAAGGTTAGAGGTAAGTGTCAGAAATATGAGCCTCTTGCAAAAGTCTTCACACCTGCTGAATTAAGCCTCTGAAAAGAGGCGAAAAAACCTCCCTTCCGGTAGGGTGAATCTACCACAACCACCAAACCAGAAAGGAGATCAAAGATGAATCATCTTCGAGAAGGATTATCACAGAGCTGGCTAATAATTCAAGGATCGCTGTTTCCATGGCTGCAGGAAGAGCTTGGTCCGCTGACTGAGAAACAGCAGCAATTTGTAGCCACCCTTGAACTTATCCGGATTGAAGAGCATCTGAATGATTACTATGGCGGCATGGGTCGCCCACCCAAGAGCCGTGCTGCAATTGCTCGCGCCTTTATTGCCAAGATGGTTTATAACATGCCAACCACGCGGATGCTTCTGGAGCGTTTGGAGTCCGATAAATCCTTACGTCGCCTCTGTGGCTGGGAGTACCGGCATCAGGTTCCGCATGAATCGGTATTCTCTCGTGCCTGGCATGAGTTTTCCGAAAGTCGGCTGCCCGAACGCGTCCATGCAGCGATGATTGAAACGCGTTACGCAAAAGAAATCGTTGGTCACATATGCAGGGATTCAACAGCCATCCATGCCAGGGAAAAGGCTGCGAAGAAAGAGATCTAGGCCAAACCCGAAGCCAAAAAGCGTGGTCGGCCAAAGAAAGGCGAAGAGCGCCCCAAAACCATGACTCGTATTGAAAGACAAGCTGCAGGGATGCCACTGGCTGCGATGCTGGCGGAACTCCCCAGACCCTGTGATGTTGGCAAGAAACAAAACAGCAAAGGGCACTTCATCAAATGGAATGGTTACAAACTGCATATTGATGCAGCCGATGGCGGTATTCCCATCAGTTGCTTATTGTCATCAGCATCCTTGCACGATTCTCAAGCCGCCATTCCACTGGCGGAGATGACTAACAGTCGAGTTTGTAACCTGTATGACCTGATGGATTCCGCCTATGATGCTCCGGGTATTCATGCTCATAGTCGTAGTCTTGGCCATGTGCCAATTATCGACCCTCACCCGCGAGGCGCTGTGGGCAAACAGATGCTGAGAGCGGAAAATAAAGCGCGTGCAGCGATCAACATGAAACCATCTGAAATGGTACGCTATCATGAACGCAGCACCGTTGAGCGGGTCAATGGTCGTTTGAAGGACGAGTTTGGAGGGCGTCACCTGCGCGTACGCGGCCATGCCAAGGCGATGTGTCATTTGATGTTCGGTATCCTGGCTCTTACGGCGGACCAACTCATGCGTATGATTCAATAACCTGTCTATACGCCAAACCTGAAGCATCAAAAGGCATAATGATATCAATGCCATGGCATTGCTCGCCCTGAAAACCGGAAAACGCCGGAAAAATAACTCAACCTGGAGAAACCCGCAGGAAGAACGAAAATTAAAACGATAAATCCAACGGCTTAGGCGCTGACATTCAATTTTA
>PFXI01000077.1:7899-18976 GCA_002791575.1 Zetaproteobacteria bacterium CG_4_9_14_3_um_filter_54_145
TCGAGAATCCGGAATCCTTTTCGCGGGCCTTTAAACAATCATTCGGACAATCACCCTCTCAATTCAGAAAAAAGCCGTTATGGCAGCCGTGGAACGAGCAGTTCCAACCGCCGCCAAGGCAAAGGAGCGAGAAAATGGAAGTAGATATAGTCGATTTTGCAGAGACCAGGGTGGCGGTGCTGGAGCATCGCGGAGCGCCGGAACTGGTCAACGATTCGGTGATGCAATTTATCGAATGGCGCAAACAGAGCGGGCTATCACCGCTGAAAACCAGCCGCACGCTGGGTCTGGTCTATGATGACCCGGCCACGGTGGTGCCGGAGCAGTTCCGCTTCGATATCTGTGGTGAGGTCTCTTCGGATGTACAGGCAAACCCGCAAGGCGTGAAAAGCGGGGTGATTCCGGGCGGTCGTTGTGTGGTGATCCGCCATCACGGACCGCATGAGCGGCTCGGTGAGAAGATTTATTATCTCTACCGGGACTGGTTGCCGGAGAGCGGGGAGGAGCTGCGCGATGCCCACCTCTTTTTCCACTACCTGAACCTGCGCTCGCAAGTTGAGGAGCATGAGCTCATCACCGATATCTACCTGCCGTTGAAATAGCTGCCGGTTTCAGCCTATCATATAATGTCGATCACCCCGGTCAGGTAGAAGGCCACTACAGACAGCGTGGTGTTATCAGCAGTAGTTGTTGCCAAAAATTGGGATCTTATTCCGATGTGCGGGGCCGCGGGTGGTAGTTTTCTATCCAGGCACCGCTGAACTCCCGCTCTTTCATATAAGCACGGAGGGCCCGTCTGGCTGCTCGCTTACTGGCGAAGCCGGGGATACGTATGCGATAATAGGTCTGATCGCCAATCGTGACCAGGACCAGTTCGGTTGCTACACCCCGGTGGTTCAGGTTCGCACGTATGTTTTCGGCAATAGCTACCGTGGAAACCGATGTTAAATTGACTGCCCAGACCATGCGCGTATTGGCTGGCTGGGGTGCAATCACCTTGCGGGAGACCGGGTCTATTTCCAGATGCAGCATGGTGGCGGGGGACGGCGCTGCCTGTGTCGGGGTCTGTGCTTGCTGCTGCTCAGCAGTGGGGGTTGGCTCGCTCTGAGCCGTCACGGCAGCAGGCTCCCCGGCCTGTTCCGGTTCGGCGGCCTGCTCTTCAACCTGCTCCGCTGCGTCAGCGGGTTCTTCGCTCAGCTCCGGCGCGGCTGCTTGTTCCTCAATCTGATCTGGTGAAACAACAGGTTCTTCTTCGCTCTGCTCCGGCGTGGTTGATTGCGGCTCGTTGTTTTCCGTGGCCGTGATAGGAGCCGGTGCCATTTGCTGATCCATGGTGGCAGGCGCAACCGGTTGTGCTGTGGTTTGCGCGGGAGCACTCTGTGACGCCGATTGCCCGGTTTCGGTGACGGCGTGCTTGTCATTACCAACATGGAGAGCCAGCCAGATAGCAGTGCTGAGAAGGATAGCGAAAACAAAGCCGGCCAGCAGAATAATGGTGGGATCTGTTGTTGGTTCGGGTTTTCCTGTCCCTGCAGGCGTTGTGGTGTGCGATGGAGATGTGTTCGTTTCGGTCAGGATCGCATCGGACAGGACTGGTTCGATCAGTTCGTGGTCATCGTCATAGTATTCGTCGTCGTCATAGTCTGATGACTTTGACAAATCCGCATTGTTTGCCAAATCCATATCGGCATCATCCTGAAATTGGGCAATGAGCGAATCGAGGTAAGCTGCCTGATCGCTATCCGCCTGTTCAACTGATTGTATTTGCTTATCCCTGCCGGAATTGTCTTCGGACACGTGCCCCTCCATCCCCTTAGTTCCCGTAAGTTGGCGAGTGTTTCATTACCGCGGCAAGATGTCCATGACTCAGCTGGCCGGGGAGGTGCCCGCACCGCTGATTGGTCGGCCCGGGCGTTTGAACGCCATGCGGGCGCGCTCCACTTCTGCGCGGATCACGCACCCTTCAACATGATCATTTACCAAGCCCATGGCCTGCATAAAGGCGAAGGCTGTGGTAGGGCCGACAAATTTCCAGCCGCGCTTTTTCAACGCTTTGGCGAGGGCAATCGACTCCGGTGAGGTGGAGGCCGTTTGCGGCTCTGCAGGATGCATTGCTTCGTAGCGCCAGACAAAGGCGGCGATAGAGCCCTCCTGCTGTGCCAGGTCGCAGGCGCGCTGGGCATTATTGATCACCGCCTCGATCTTGCCGCGATGGCGGACGATACCGGCGTCATTCAGCAGACGCGCCACATCGCCTTCACCGAATGCCGCGACCTGCTCGAAATCGAAGCCGCAGAATGCGGCGCGGAAATGCTCGCGCTTGGCAAGTATCGTGCGCCAGCTCAAGCCGGATTGGAAGCTCTCCAGACAGAGCTTCTCGAACAGTCGCCGGTCATCGGCGACCGGGAAGCCCCATTCGCGATCGTGATAGTCGAAAAACTCCGGTGCAGCTCCGCACCAGCTGCAGCGCGGCCGCCTGTCCGGCCCCAAAATCGTATGGCTCATCAATCTGCTCCTGTTATCCGGTATTGGCCGGAAATGACCTGCCTGTCATCGCACTGGTAGGGCGTTACCGGTGATCGGCTTTTCAGGATGATTGCCGCTCCAGTATCTGTCGAATGCTTCGGCTGACCTTTGCCAGATTATATGGTTTATCCAGAACCTCGATATTGTCAGTTATACCAAGATGATCCAGCTCTTTATCGTAACCGGTTGCAAAAAACAGTTTTGCCTCAGGAGCGATCTCCCTGATCTGTTGGGCCACTTCCGGGCCTGTTAATTTGGGCATAATGATATCGAGTATCGCCAGGTGTATTTCATCCCTGTGCTGCCTGTAGATTTCAAGCGCTGTGTGGCCTTCATTAGCGGTCAACACCCGGTAATTGATCGATGTCAGCACATCGGCGAAGGTCTGCAGCACATTCTCATCATCATCGGCAAGCAGAATAGTTTCACCATCTCCGTTGACGACCTCCTGCTGTTGATCTGTCGGTAACACTGTAGTTGTATCGCTTCGAAGCGGCAGGTAAATTGAGAAGCAGCTACCCTGTTCGGGCGTACTCTCCACCTCAATGACACCGTGATGCGATTGCACGATGCCGTACACCATCGCCAGTCCCAGACCAGTGCCTTTTCCCACCTCCTTGGTGGTAAAGAACGGATCAAACAACTGCTCCAGATGCTCAGGCGCAATTCCATGGCCGTTATCGGATATCCGCATGCAGGCAAAGGCAATCACATTCGCTGCTTCCGGATGGCGCTCGATGAAATCGCTATCGGGCTCGTAGTGTTGCAGGGAGAGGTCGATGCGGGCCTGATCCACACCCTCCAGTGCATCGCGCGCATTGGTCAGCAGGTTGAGGAAGAGTTGTTGCAGCTGGGTGATGTCGCCTGTTATCAGCAACGGGTTTTCGCAATAACTCATGCTGAGATGAATATTTTCCGGAATGGCGACGCTGTTGAGTTTGGCCGTCTCCTTGATGAACGGAACCAGAGCCATAGGTTTCTGCTCGACCTTGCCTTTGCGAGCGAAGGTAAGCAGTTGCTTCACCATGTTGGCTGCTTCGAAGCTCAGTGCTTCCACCGATTGCAGGCGCGCCGCTATCTCCGAGCGTGGGTCGACGCCGTGCTGGGCCAGATAGAGGTTGCCGGTGATGGCTGCCAGCTTGTTGTTGAAGTCGTGGGCGATGCCGCCGACCAGGGTACCGACCGCTTCCATCTTCTGCGCCTGACGCAGCTGCTCCTCCACCTCGCGCATCTCGGTGATATCCTGAACGGTTCCGGTCGAACGCAGCGGTTTGCCGCTTTCGTCGAAGTCGGTCTCGCACCGCTCATTCACATACTTGATGCGGCCATCCTTCATCAGTAAGCGATGCACGATGTCGTATGGCTCTCTGTTCTTGAGAGAGTTGCTATAGGCGAGATTTACCTTCTCGTGGTCTTCGGGGTGGATGGCATTTAGAAACGCTTCATAGGAGGCGCCGAACTCCATCTTATCGATTTCGAATATTTCATACACCTCGTCGGACCATGTCAGCTTGCCGGTTACAAGGTTCAACTCCCAGCTGCCCAGCTTGGCGAGGCGCTGTGCTTCGGCAAGGCTTCCACGACTCTGCTCAAGCTCTTGAACGGCACGACGTTGTTTGGTTACATCCCAGAAGATGCCCAGTACGCCGGTAACCTTTCCCGTCGCATCGCGCATCGGTGTCTTGACTGTGTTTATCCAGAACTTCTGGCCGCCAGCTTCGTAGGGCTCCTCGATCTGTATGGTTTCACCCGATTTCATCACGGCAAGGTCGTCGGCGCGGTAGCGCTCAGCCAGTTCGTGCGGATAGATCTCGAAATCGCTTTTTCCGATCAGCTCTTCGGGCGCCATGCCGAGTCCTCCGGCAAAGGTCCGATTACAGGCGATATAATGCGAATCGAGATCCTTGTAGACGACCTGCTGGGTTAAGGTGTCCAGTAGCAGATGTTGCAGATGTTCGCTGGTCGCCAGTGCTTCGGTGGCTCGATTGATTTCGGCCCGTGAGCGCAGGTTGGTGATACCGTAGGCCATATCCCCGGCCAGCTCCTCCAGCAGGCGGATCTCGTCTGGATTGATGGCGTTTTTCTCGCCGGAGTAGATCAGAAGAGCTCCGAACGGCTGGCCGTTAGCATTTTTCAACGGCAGGGCGATGCCGGAGTGGTAGCCATGTTCAAGAGCGCCATGACGCCACGGCGTCATGAGCGCACTGTCTTTGAAATCCTCAACATAGATCGATTCGCCGCTACGGATCACCATCCCTGCCGGGCCGCGTCCATGCTCGACATCCTCCGACCAGCTCAGCTTGACGTTGGCAATGTAGTCGGAGCCTGCACCCGCCCAAGCAACCGGCTTGATCGACTTGGCGTCATCGTTCATAGCATAACCCACCCAGGCCAGCAGGTAGCCGGCCTGTTCGCATATGATGCTGCAAATCTCGTTGAGGAGTTCCTGTTCGTCAGAAGCTTTCATCAAGGCCTGGTTGCAGTTGCTGAGTGCTCGCAGTTCGCGGTTCAGGTGATGAAGTTTTATTTCGGCCTGCTTGCGCTCGGTAATATCTTCGATCGCAAATGCTACGGCCTCAATCTCGCCTTGAGTATCGAAAATGGGCGAGCCGTTAATCGACAGCAACACGCGACGACCGTTCGGCCAGGCTATGGTGTGCTGGATATCGAAGACGGGCTGACGGGTCGCCATCACCCGGCTGAACGGTTGATCCTCGTCGGAGAAAGGGCCGCCATCGATAGCGGTGGAATGCCACTCAGGCGCGTTATAGCTAAGCTAAGCAATCGCTTGTTTGCTCAAGCCCAGGATACTCTCGGCCTGCGGGTTAGCGAAGGTGATCTGTCCCTCCCGGTTAACCACCGTGATACCGACCGGGCTGGTCACCATGATGCGGCTCAGCAGCGTCTTTTCGCGGTGCAGAGCTTCTTCGGCCTGCTTGCGCTCGGTGATGTCGTGCGCCATGGCGAGACTGAACATACTGCCGTCGAACTCTACGGGTGAAGCATGGATTTCGACGGGGAATATCCGGCCGTTCCGTGCCTGATGACGCGTCTCAAAACAGAGCGGATGACCTTCGACCACCTCCTTCGTCAGTGCTCTGGTTTTCTCTATCGGCATGTCCGGATCGATATCGACCGGGCTCATGGACAGAAGCTCCTCCCGGCTATAACCCAAGTTGCGGCAAGCGGCATCGTTGACGTAGTTGAAACGGGTGGTCTTCTCGTCCATGAGATAGATGGCATCAGACGACTGGTTAAGGGCGTGTTCAAGCAGTGCCATCCGTTGCTCAGTCCGTTTGCGCTCGGTGATATCTCGCGCGATACCGAGTACGGTCACTACCTGGCCATCCGCGTCATGTTCCGGTATTAACAGCATATCGTAGCCGTGCAGGTCGCCGTTCAGATCAATAAATTCGAAATCGATATGGTATGGCTGATTGCTGTCGAACACCCGGCATATGCCTGTCGTCAGTTTTTTCGCCTCACTGTCGCTAAGTAGTTGGGTATCTCCCGGTTTAAAGCCGATCAAAGATTCCAGCGCTATGCCGCTTATTTGCTGAATTACCGGATTGACATAGACTCGGCGGCAGTCGCGGTCGTATCGCAGGATAGGGTCGGGGCTGTTCTCGACAAGTGTGCGGAAGTCGAGTTCGCGAGCAATGAGATCCTGCTCCATGCGTTTGCGATCAGTGATGTCGTTGAACATGGCAAACGAGCCCTGGAATTCACCATCATCGTTGAAGAAGGGCGTAGCTGAGGCCAAAGTCCATAGCTCGCTGCCATCCTTGCAACGGAACCGGCGCTCGTAATGTTCCGCCCCCCCTTGGCGACGCAACTCCATATGCCGCTCGTGGTCGGCGATATCTTCCTCGAACATGAAATCGCTGAGTGGATGCCTGATAAGTTCATCAGAGCTATAGCCAACCATTTCGTTCATTCTGGCGTTGACGAAGGTGGTTGCTTGATTTCGATCAAATGCCCAGATGCCTTCAGTGGAGGTCTCGACAAAACGGCGATAATTGGCTTCGCTCTCTTGCAGTTCACGCATGACCAGCAGACTGGTCAGGCCGTCGGTCACTCGTCGGCCGATCTCCAGGAACAGTCGTTCCTCTCCGTCCGTCCAGATACGGCCGTGGGTACATTGATGAATGCCGAATTCCCAGACATCACCGCTTTTCGGATGCAGGGCGGTTGCGATGAAAGATTTGAGTCCGAATCGTTGAGAAATATTAGGCGGAAGAGGGTGCTCTGTACCGGGGCCGAACTTCAGGGCACCGTCACATGCCAGCAGAATACGCATTTTCTCCGCGACTTCCTGATCCATGGGGATATCGACATTCATGATGCCTGCACCGGGATATTCCGGACAGGTAGACTCCATCGGCACTGTCCACGAATCGGAGTCGGGGTTGCAGGGGTAGAGGAGGTAAGCGCGGTCGCAATCGAAGATGGAACGCACCTCTTCGAGCACATTGTGCATCATGTCATCCAGATCGCTTGTGCCCTGTATGGCCCGGTTAATCCGGTCCAGACTCTCGAAAAAATGCAATGCATCCGGCGTGATAGTCTCAGCATCAGTCTGAGCAGGCTCTTCCTGCATTTGCACCTCCATGGGCGGTTCGAATAGCGAATATAGCTATTCGAAGCAGTAGCCACAATAATAAAAGGTCAGGATAGGGGCTCCCCCTCAGCCTCTTTCTTCGCCCCATGCGACTCATGTCAGTGAGGTGGGATTCGGGTTATATAATCGCATGAACATTGCTGTAGCTAAGGGCATCTGTAGATGGTTGTCAGGTCACGACTGCATGGATGATGGGGGTGTGGATAAGAGCTATCTGAGCAGAGCCGCGTATTCATGCATACCGGCTGAGCAGCCGCGCATATCCCTCTTCCATCAGTACCTGACGCACGGCCGGGCGTTTGAGCATGCGTTCATAGTGGAGGCGGCAATGCTCAGGCAGCGGGATGCCGGTGTGATCTGCCCAGAACTCGACATAGAAGAGGGCGCTGTCGGCAATGCTGAACTGATCCAGCACGTAGGCACGGCCCTCTGCCAGCAGCTCGTCCACCTTGGCAAAGCCGCGCTCGATAATCTTGCGCCCCTGCGCCAGCACGGCATCTTTTTCAGATTCATCAATCGAATATCTTTCCGTTGTGAAAATGCGCGTGAAGCCCTCGCCGTGCAGCTTGTTGATGGCGTAATTCATCACACCCATCACCCGCGCCTGCTCTTCATCCGTATCCGGCATCAGTCTGTGTTTCGGATAGGCATCTGCCAGCCAGCAGGCGATGGATTGATAGGTGGTCAGCACCGCTTCGTCCGGGCAGACCAGTGCGGGAACGCTGCCTCTGGGATTTATCGCCAGATATTCTGGTTTGAACTGGTCGCCGGCCATCAGGTTGATCGGATACACTTCGAAGATCAGTTCCAGCTCCTCAAGCAGGATATGGATGCCCGTACTGCAGGAACCGGGCGTCATGTAAAATTTGATGTTCGCCATTATGATCCCATCAGCTTTGCCCTGTTGGCATCCATGAATGCAACCGTGACGCAGCTCTCTCCGGCAGCTATGGCGGCCTGCTCAATTTTGCTCTTTGCCATCGGACGCACAAAAGAGGGTATCTTTTCCAGTCTTTTTAAGGCTTCTTCATCCCACGCAAGTGTTGTAATGCTCATATGACTCTCCTTTTATTGCTGTTGATCTGTTGGGCGCGGCCACTGGTGCATATAGTCCAGCAGGGATGGCTCAATTGCCTCATAGGCATAGTCGGCTACGGCATCAACGCCGATGGCTGCCAGTTTATCCGCCGGCCCGTCGCCGATTTTTGCCACGAACACCGCATGGCAATCTCTGATTGTCTGCAGAATCATGGCCATGGCGCTTTGGCTGCCGTGATGGCCATGGCAGTAGTGCTCTACCTGCCGCAGCTCGAGCAGCAGGCACTGATCCTCACTGACGCTGTAAATATGGAACGCCTTGGCATGGCCAAAGTGTGCATTGATTGATATGCCATCTTTACTGGCTACGGCCAGTTTCAGCTGAGCTTTACTCACAGCTCACCCATATCCATGCCACGGAAGATGCTGCAGCGCTCAAACACCGCCAGCGTCGGCGGCACCGATTTAAAACTGCAGTATTTGGCGACCAGTTTGGCCAGCCCCTTGATATCGCGACCGCTGGCTGTCGGGAATATCTCCGCCAGCTGGTTGATCAGCTCCGGCTGCATGCTCAGGCCGAACTGCTCGGTCATGACCGACCAGATCCTGCGCCGGTCCTCAATGCCGGGCGGATGATATTTGATCATGGCGATGCAGCGGGAGATGATCGCCTCATCAATATCGGCGACCCGGTTGGTGGTCAGAAACAGCAGTCCGTTGAAATATTCCAGTACGCGCAGAAAGACACCGACGACCGCATTGGCGGCGATATTGTCATCACGCCGCTTGATGTAGACATCGGCCTCATCGATCAGCATGACCGCACCCCAGCGTTGTGCCCGGGTCAGCGTCTCTTTCAGCGCCTTCTCCATGTCGCCGACATTGAGCCCCAACTGACCGGAGTGGACGCGGTAGAGGGGACGCCTGATGATCTCCGAGTAAACCTCGGCAGTCAGGGTCTTACCGACACCGGCAGGTCCCGCACAGAGCACCGTGGTGCCGCCTGATTTGCCTTCGACAATGTCGTCCATCAACAGATCCATTTCAGCCGTGAGGATGTCGATCAGGTCGGTCTGCTCCGCTGGCAGGATCAGCTTCTCTTTCAGCTCTGGCTGGTACTCATAGGGCTGCATGTCATCGACATGCACCCACAGGTGGTGATGCAGCTCCAGATGAAACATCAGTACATAACCGTGAACAGGCAGCTCGCTGAACAGGCCGTGCGGAATACGCTGGTTCAGCGCTTCAACCCTGGACTCAATCTTGTCATTATATTTCATACTGCGCCCGGCCTTGCCCAGATATTTGCCCAGAATATCGCCGTTGGCTTCGAAGCTGAGTGCGCGCTCCTTGAGGATCTCCTCATCATTGACCAGCCGCGCTGCACCGCCAGCGGAAGAGAGAATCACGCGATTCTTGCGCGACCAGTCGGTGTTGCGATGCGAGGCGGTGGGATCATCCGCGAAGATGCCGGTGCCACGGCCCGAAAACTGGCGGCCATAGTCGGAGCGCCAGGCAAAGAAAAGGGCGGCCGATCGATCATAGTTGGCGATCAGTGCCGGGCTCTCTTTAAAGTAGCCTTTTGCCGCAAATATTTCGGCGATGCTCCTGCCTGTGATATCACGCTCAAGAATCATCATAGTCAGGGTGTTTATTTTTGCCATGGCGTTGGCCTTGAGCTCTATAAGAATACGCCCGGTCTCTTCATCGCCCGGTGGTGTGAAATCGATGCGCGAAACCACATAAGCAATGGGTTTGCCGGAGACATTGGCCTTGAATAGCCAGCCGCGAACTGCATCTTTTAGCAGGTATTCGGCAATGGCAGGCAGCATTTTCTCCAGCTCACCCTCCTGAAAACGTTCCGCTTCATCGCTTAAGGCATGCTCAAGCGTGGCGATCTGGGCGGCTCGCCCCTGCATATGCGGGCCGGCGGCTTCATAGCGCTCACGCAGAAAACCAAGCTGTGCTGTTGAGAGCTGCTGAAAGGGGATCTCTGCCTTGTTAGCAAATTTCAGCTGTTCCGATAGCGGCTGCATATCCGGGTAGTGCGCAATCATGGCTTCGACATGGGGGCGATCGATCTGAAGTTTCATCTGTAGCAGCCTCGCTTGGCAGGTTTCTTCCCGCTTACAGCAAGGGCTGTACCATGAAGCCAGGTTGTTGATATCATTGACTTTGCTTACTCATTTGTGATCAGTTCGACAAGCCGGATTGCTACCAGTGTTGGTATTGAAACAATCTAACATGCGGCGCTTTCTTCAGCAGAGTGCATAAACAAAGGGACTTCGCTGAAATGTGGGAAGGAAGGTCATTGCCTTGGAAAAGGTGGTCATGATCTGTTTTGACGCTCAATACATTCACTTGTTCATTCGAAACTATTCACTACTGCCAATGATCAGAGTCAACAGCATTTCACCGCAGAGGACGCAAAGGAGCGCAAAGGAAAGCGAAGTATTAATAAAGGGATACTTGCTCCTGCCGTGTTTTCGCACTTCCATCAAAACGGATAACCCTCACCTTTTCAAGTCAGATGTCAGATCAAGTCGGAACTAATACACTTCAATATATCCTCCTGCTCGGCCTGTTTTTCCTTTGCGCTGAAACACTGACCGCGAGTCTGTTGTGTTTGCGACAATTGTTCATTTCTGCGCAATTTGAAAGCCGGCATATGGCAGCGTAATGCGTTGCTATTACAGGGAATGCGTGTTGTTTTATTGTAGTTTTCTGCTGGCATAGCCCTTGCGAAGGTGTGGTTAAATACCCTCCGGAGGATTTCGATGTTATTCGATATATATGATCACTGCTGTCCGGTCAAAGAAATGACAGCATGAAAAAGGTCTGAATTCCCAAGGGATGTGGTAGATTTGTAGTTACCAAACAGCAAATCTCAAG
>PFXI01000053.1:0-11232 GCA_002791575.1 Zetaproteobacteria bacterium CG_4_9_14_3_um_filter_54_145
CTCGTTGGCTTGCTTCGTCCGAAGCACGGGTTGCGGAACCACCATTATATCAATGGGTTAGGCGGGGCTCACCTCTTTTTATGAATTATTCAGGTTAGGGAGTGTGGGTTTGACTGGGGTGATCAAATTAAGGCTACATCATCAAATCAGCAGTACTGGGTGAGCGCCATAATGAGAGAGTTGGAAGCAGAAGGAATAACTGAGCGGGTGTCTGAGTCAGGGCCATGGCGCTTGCTGTAAATAGCGGCATGAGGGGGATGTGTAAAGAAATATAGGGCAGAATTTCATATTTTGATATTTCCGACTGACCGAATCTGGCCGACATCTGCCCGGTGGTGACCGGCAAGATGGGGCACCTGTACGCCCTTCGCCCCAGTAACATCAACGGGAGACACTATGAGTTTTAGCATACAAATGAATACTCCGACCAATGACGAAATCCGTCGAATCGCGTGTGAACAACTCGACAAGGGGTTACGCGAGCTGGCCGACGAAGAAATCGACATCCATGAAACCATTCACCAGGTACGCAAGCGCTGCAAGAAGCTGCGTGGCCTGATTCGACTCGCCCGTTCCGAGTTTGAGAAGACTTATCAACGGGAGAACACGCAGCTGCGCGACATGGCGGCGAGACTCTCCCCGGCGCGGGACAGTGAGGCGGTGCTGGAGACCTTCGACAAGCTGGTCGAGTCCCCGGGCGAGGAAACGCCGTCTGCCGGTTACTCCTGGATTCGTCTGCGTTTACTGGAAGCGCGGGACCAGGTCGTGAAGGATGAACAGGAGCTGGCCAAAAAACTGGAGGCTTTTCGCTGTGATATCGTTGATTTGCGAGAAAGAGTCTCCTGCTGGTCGTTCTCTGACCAGGGTTTCGGAACCATCAAGGGCGGCTTGCGCAAGAGCTACGCCCGCGGCCGCAAGGCCATGAACAAGGCACTCCACGAACCGACCAGCGAACGCTTCCACGAATGGCGCAAGCGAGCCAAGTATCACCGCTACCATATGGGGCTTTTACAAGATATCTGGAAGCGCCCGATGAAGGCGCGGCGGAAGGAGCTTCACACGCTGTCGGATCTGCTCGGCTTCGAACACGATCTGGCGGTCCTCGACGAGCGGCTCAAAACGGATCCCGAACATTTTCCCGAGAGCCCGGTACTGGAAGAATTTCGCTCGCTGATCGAAAAGCGGCGAGGCCTGTTGCGCGGGCACGCCTTCAACCTGGGAAAACGCCTGTATAGCGAAAAACCCAAGCGCTTGAGCAAACGTTTCGGTGATTACTGGCAGGCGGAGCGCCGACTCAGCCTGGACACCCTGTGCGACCGGGCCAGGCCGGTGCCGGATTCGAGGTGAAACTGTAGACGGGTCCGGGTGACCGCTCCGGTTTAGGGCAAAGGCCTGGTTTGCGTGTGCGCCAGTTCTTTATAGTGGAATCGCCGGGTATTATCCATGTAGGCGCAGCGTAAGGTAAAGTACGGCGTAGAACAGATGTGTACCCGTCGGCAGGGTGGCGCAGACGGCGTTATCGATGCTGCGCAGGATCAGTGAAACAAGGAACAGGGCGGCAGCGCTTAGCAGCAGCCAGGGGCCGTTTTTCGTGCGCGACAATGATAGAGGCCCATGCCGGAGAGAAAGATTAGCGAAGGCAGGTAACCGGCCGAGCCGTTGATCAGCTGCGGATAGAGTGATGCCGCAAAACTTGCCGCGAGAAAACGGCCAGCAGTGCCGACAGCGGTAACAGGGAGATGCCGGTTACTGTTCGTTCGCAGTACAGGTCAATCATTGCAGTGGCGACGCCAGCTTGTCAGCTTCGCTGATCAATAATGGGCGAGCCGGCTGCATGCAAGGCCGATACAGAACGACAAAGACAGACAAGAAGCAGGTGAGATGGATATTGATATTTGGCAAATGATGGGCTCAATGGCAGCGCTGGCCTTTACCGTAGGCTTTGTCGATCAGCTACGCATCACCTATAAAACCCGTGATGTGGAAGGGTTGTCCCTGTTGCAGTGGCTGGTGTTTGCCGTCGCATCGGCCACATTCTGTGCCTATTATGTGCATCTGGAGCAGTGGCTGATGGCTGCGGTATCGGTGTTCGGTACGCTCTGCTGCCTGGCGATTATCACCATGATCTGGAAGTTCCGTTCGGTGGTGGATGAATCACGTTGAGCTATACTGCTCCACCA
Organism: Zetaproteobacteria bacterium CG_4_9_14_3_um_filter_54_145; assembly: GCA_002791575.1. Taxonomy (GTDB): domain Bacteria; phylum Pseudomonadota; class Zetaproteobacteria; order Mariprofundales; family Mariprofundaceae; genus Mariprofundus. The sequence continues at coordinate 2,181 of PFXI01000053.1, forward strand.
TTGCCACAGCGGCCTGACAGGTTGTTGCCTGCATCTGTTGAGATCGGTGAAACAACTTGCCGTACAGCGGTGGGAGTTTGACGGGGTAGTAAGTGCAGGTTGCGACGCTGGTTGTCGTATGCGCTGCCAGGCTGCGCACAGCAGTGGATGCCAGAGCGCTGAATAGCAGGGTACCCGTTTCGGGGTTGAGGGAAGGGAATAGATGGCTTTTCATTTGATCAGTTCCAACAAGGTTGAATTGCTGATGCAGCAGCTGGCCGCGTTGTTGGCTGAGCACCCGTTGTCCGATCCCTTTGAGGCGGAAGTGATTCTGGTGCCGAGTATGCCGATGAAGCGCTGGCTCGGTCTGCAGCAGGCCCAGTTTTCCGGTATCGATTGTAATACAGAGTACCCGCTGCCTGCGGCATGGTTGTGGAATCAGGTCTCCTCATCGCTCTCTGATGCCCCCAGACTTGATCCGCTGGCCCGTGATCTGGCCACATGGAAAATCTTTGATCTGTTACCGTCACTGCTTACCAGACCGCTGTTTGTCTCGTTACAGCAATACCTCCAAAACGATGTGCAGGGGATCAAACGCTGGCAGCTCTGCGAACGTATTGCCGATGTCTTTGATCGCTACCAATACTATCGGCCGGAAACCATACGCAGCTGGAGTATGGGTGGCGGTGATGACTGGCAGGCAGAGCTGTGGCGCGCCTTGCTCACACAGACGGGTAAGCATAACCACCGCGTGGCGGTCATCGATACATTTATGCAGGCCTTGAAGCAGGGCGAGGTGGATGATCTGCCCGAGCGGATCAGTATCTTTGCCGTATCGAGTCTGCCGCCACTGCTGTTGCAGGTGATCCAGGCTGTTGCGCTGCAATCGGATGTTTACCTCTATTACCTGACACCGACAAACAGTTACTGGGCCGACCTGAAGAGCGACAAGGCCATGGCCAGACAACGCTTGCTGGCACCGGATGATGCGGTTTACTTTGAAACAGGCCATGGCCTGCTGGCCTCATGGGGGCGTCAGGGGCAGGTATTCCAGGATCTGCTGCTCTCGGATGACGGGCTACAGGCTATGGAGTTTGAACTCTATAGCGACGACTGGTCGCCCACGCTGTTAGGTGAGCTGCAGAGCGATCTGTTCCACGTTCAGATGCCCGAGCATACATTGACCGAGAACGATGCCTCGGTGCAGCTCCATGTCTGCCACAGCGCACTGCGCGAGTGTCAGGTGCTGCATGACGCGCTGCTCAGCCGTATGCAGGATGACAAAACGCTCAAGCCCGAAGATATACTGGTGATGGTGCCGGAAATAAGCCGCTATGCCCCTTATATTGAGGCGGTGTTCAGTAAAAGCGCTGCCCGGCCGTTTATCCCGTGGAACCTGTCCGATATATCGGTCGCGGATGAACACCCTGTTATCGGCGCCTTTCTGCAGTTATTACATCTGCCGTCCAGCCGTTTTTCGATATCCGAGGTACTCTGCTTCCTGGATGTGCCGGAAATATGCGCATGCTTTGATCTGGATGCGGATAAACTGGCCACGGTGCGCACACTGCTGGATAAGCTGCATGTGCGCTGGGGTATTGATGGTGCGCATAAAACCGGTTTTGATCTGCCCGATACGACAGCGAACAGCTGGAAGCAGGCCGAACAGCGCATGCTGGCCGGATTTGCCATGGGCGAGGGCACGTTATGGCACGGGATTGCGTCATATGCCATTGATCATGGGGAAGTCTCTGCGATGGCGGATTTCTGGTCTCTGTTTGATCGCCTGAACCATTGGCGTAAAGCTCTGGCAGCTGATGATGAGCGCACAGCCCCTCAGTGGCAGTCGTTGCTGATCAACATGCTCGATAGTCTGTTTCTTGACAGTGCGGATACCATGGGACGACTGCAGTTGATTCGTGATGCGCTGGCTGATCTTGCCACGCAGGCAGAACAAAGTGCTATGACGCTGGAGCTGATTCGTCACTGGCTCGGCGATCAACTGGCTGAACGGGATACGCCGGGCCGCTATTTCTCCGGCGGTGTCAGTTTTTGCGGTATGCGCCCGATGCGTAGCCTGCCATTTCGCGTCATCTGTCTGCTGGGCATGCATGATGCCGCTTTCCCTGCACGCGAGCGACCACTGGAGTTTGACCGGATGGTTCAGCAATGGTGCCCGGGTGATCCGGGCAAGGGGGAGATGGATCGTTATCTGATGCTGGAGACGCTGTTATGTGCCCGTGATGCACTGCATATCAGCTATACCGGCCGCAGCATCCGCGATAACTCCGAGTGCCAGCCATCGGTACTGGTCAGGGAGTTACTCGATCAGCTGACCCGGCAGTATGGCAAAGTTGTGGAAGAAAAGATTACCCGCGTGCATCCGATGCAGGCATTCTCCCCGCAGAACTATCTGCAGCACCGCGCCTACGATAGCTACTGGTGTGAGCTTGCCAATGCCATGGCCAGCGATCAACACAGCGATGATCCCCGTGACTGGCCAACAGAGCCGCTGCACGCTACAGATGATGAATGTCAAAGCATGGATATACGACGCCTTGTCCGTTTTGTTGTGCATCCGGTTAAGTTCTTTTTTAATAACACCTTATCCCTCTATATTCACGAGAAGGATGACAGTAGTGATGAGGAGCCGTTTGCGCTGGACGGGTTGGAAAACTGGCAGATAAAGAAACGCTTGCTTGATGACTTCCTTACCGAGGGAGCAAGCAATGCGGAGCAGATCAAGGCCGAGGGCATGCTGCCGCACGCAGGCTTTGCCGATCTGGCCCTGGCAACTCAGCAGGCGCTTGTTGCCCCTATGCTGGGTGGTTTGCAAGCCTACCGGCAGCTGAAAGCGGAACCGCAACTGATTGACCTGTCATGTCCTGTCGCAGGTGGTCGTAAGGTACAATTGACCGGTCAGCTCGGTCGCTATTTTCCGGGCAAGGGACTGCTGCATGTCACACCATCAAAGCTTGCCGGTAAACAGATGATGCCGTTGTGGATAGAACATCTGGCCCTGTGCGCATCCGGATTACTGCAGGGTGATGAAACCAGTCTGCTGATCTGCAGTGATGATCTGGTTACGCTGGACAGGCTACCGCAGCAGGAGGCTGAAGCGCTGCTCTCTACCTGTATCGAAGCGTGTCTGCAGGGCATGCAATATCCGTTGCCGCTGTTTCAGCGTGCCAGCTGGGCTCTGGTCAATAAAAAGAATGTACAGGCCGCCTGGGCGGGTAATTCATTTCAGGGCATAGGCGGTGACAGAGATGATCCCTATATTCAGATGATTATGCGTGGCGTGACAACGAATCCGATCGAGCAACCCTATTTCAGCGAATGGGCAGAACAGTTTTACCTGCCGGCTCTGGCTGCCAGGAGAGCGTCATGACTACGGCCATGATTCTGAATGCAGACGCGACACTGACGATGGATCTGAACGGCTTCAAGCTGGTAGAGGCCAGTGCCGGTACAGGCAAAACCTATGCCATCGGCAATCTCTATCTACGCATGCTGCTTGATGGCCATAAGGTGGGACAGATACTGGTGGTCACCTTCACCAATGCGGCTACCGAGGAGTTGCGCGGCCGTATTCGGCTGCGTATGCATCAGGCCTTGATGCATCTGGAGGAGCCGGATGCCGATGATCTGTTTCTCTGCAGCTGGAGTGCATCGTTAGATGATGCAGAGCAGAGGGATTATGCCGCCAGGCAGTTGAAGCTGGCGCTGAACAGTATGGATGAGGCAGCCATTTATACCATCCACGGGTTCTGTCAGCGGGCATTGACGGAACACGCGTTTAACAGTCGTCAGGCCTTTGATGTTGAGATGATTACCGATGATAACCAGATCTGGCAGGCGGCACTCAAGGACTGGTGGCGCATACACGCCTATCCACTGCCTGCGACAAGCCTGACGCTGTTTAACCAGGCACTGGGTAGTGTTGATGATCTGATCAGGTTTCAGCGTCCGTTGCGCAAGCCGCGGGTCAAGTTGTTACCCGAAATTAGCCACACGATGACCGATCTGTTTGAGCAGTGGCATAGCCTGGCCGGTAGCTGCGCGAAGCTTGCCCGCATGTGGTGTGATGATCGGGCAAAGATCAGGGCCGCCTTTGACTCGGATGCGCTGATGCGACGCAAGAAATGCTACAAGCTTGTGAATCTGGCTGCTCTGTTTGAGGTGATTGATGCATATATAGCATCAGATCAACCACTGGTGTTTCCTGCAGAGATGGATGCTTTCAGAGGTTCTGAGCTGCTGGCCCAGTTGAAGAAAGGGACGAGTGAAGCACTGTTTGAGCATCCTTTTTTTACCCTCGTCGATCAGATCCTCGATGGTGCAGCAAGTTTGCAGCATCTGTTCAGAATACGGGCTGTGGCCGATGCCAATGCCTGGGCCACAGAGCGCGTGGCCCGTACCAAGCAGCAGGCAGGCCAACTCTCTTTTGATGACCAGCTGGTACTGCTGGAGCAGGCGCTGGCTGACAACGCGGAGCTGGGCGTTCAGATGCACAAGCGCTTTCCGGTCGCGATGATCGATGAATTCCAGGATACCGATGGCATTCAGTACGATATTTTCAAACATATCTATCATGGTCGTGAGCTCTCCACGCTGGTGATGATCGGTGACCCGAAACAGGCGATCTACAGTTTTCGCGGTGGTGATATATTCACCTATATTCAGGCCAAGCTCGATGCCAGCGAGCATTATACGCTGGATACCAACTGGCGCTCCACGCCGCGCCTTGTTGATGCGGTAAACCAGCTCTTCTCAGGCCGTGCCGATCCGTTTATCTATGCGGCGATTCCATTTGCACCGGTGCAATCGGCACCGAAAAACCATGCGCTGTTAATTGAGCATGGCAAAGAGCTCAAGCCGGTAACGATCTGGCATATCCCGCTTGATGGCAAAAACAAAGCGATGGCAAAAAACAGTGCCCAGCCACTGTTGCATGCGCATACAGCCAATGAGATTGCACGCCTGATTCAGTCCGGCCGGGATGGCACCTTAACGCTGGGTGAGCGGACGGTCGTGCCGGGTGATATCGCAGTCCTTGTACGCAATCACTTTGAGGCCAATGAGCTGCGGGCGGCCCTCGCTGCCCGCGGTGTTGATGCCGTGGCTACCGGCAATAAACAGGTGTTCGATTCCGATGAGGCGGGCGGCTTGCTGCTGCTGCTGGCAGCCATTATTGATTTCCGTGATGCAGGCCTGTTGCGTCAGGCCATGGCCAGCTCGCTGCTTGATTACCACTACCTTGAGATCCATGCCCGCATCAGTGATGAGCAGCCATGGTTAGCCTGGGGTGAGCAGTTCCAGCAGCTGCATGAGGCATGGGCAAAAAAAGGCTTTATGGCCATGTTCCAGCAGATGCTGCTGGTGGTCGGCGTAAAGCTTGCCCCGCATCAGGATGCATCACGCCGTTTGACCAATCTGTTGCATCTCGGTGAACTGCTACAACAGGCGTCACAGTCGATTACCGGCATGGATGCGCTGGTGCACTGGTTTGAACAGCAGTTGGACAGTGACAGTGCTGAGGCGGAGTTACGCCTGGAAAATGATGCGGAGCTGGTGCGTATTGTTACCATCCATGCCAGCAAGGGGCTGGAGTATCCGATCGTGTTTCTGCCCTATATGTGGTCATGCAAACCACGCGTATTGGATAAGAACCTGCTGCCGTTCTTTGATGAGCAGGCCCATAGCCACTGTCTGGATGCAGGCGGAGATGCCAATCACCTGCTGCTGGCAGAGAAGGAGCGACTGGCTGAAGATATACGGCTGGCCTATGTCGCGTTGACCCGCGCCCGCGCCAAGATCTACCTGGCATGGGGCAATGCGGCCAATGCGGGCCAGACGGCGCTGGGGTGGCTGTTGCATGAGGTGCAGCAGGTAGCGGATCTGCAGAGCGTGGCGCCGGAGGTGTTTGCACAACCTGTCGATATCGGTGAGCAGTTGAGCAGTTTCACGCTCACCGGCAATATCGAGGTGGAGCCGTTAACGGCCGAGCTGCCGGCGCTGGTCGCTGTTACTGAGCAGGCTCAAGGTGGGGCCGCCTGCAAGGCTGCCCTGTTTACCGGCACGATTGCTGAGGATTGGCGCATCTCCAGTTTCAGTAGTATGACCAGGGATGTGCATCAGCTGTTCAGCTTTAGTGAACGTGTGGTATCAGATGATCCGGTATTCCAGTTTCCGGCCGGCAGCCAGACCGGTCTGTTTCTGCATGCCTTGCTGGAGGAGGTCGATTTTCAACATGATGTTGAAGCTGGCGTGGCTGATTTCAGCCGCCGTCAGGCTGCTCGCTATGGTCTGGATCCGGTGCAGGCGCCGCTAATCACTGCGTGGATGCAGGATGTCCTGGCCACAAGTCTTGATGACGGGGGGCTCAACCTGGCGCAGATTGGACCAGAGCGCCGCTTGAGCGAACTGGAATTTGATTTTTCGGTCAGCAGGATAGATATCCGCAAACTCAATCATACGCTGGATCAGGCGGCAGGCTCATCGCTGCAGCCACTGCAGATCAGTGACTGCCGTGGCTTTATTACCGGCGTCATTGATCTGGTCTTTGAGCATGACGGGCGTTACTACCTGGCCGATTACAAGAGTAATCATCTGGGCTTTTCTCTCGATGATTATGCGCCGAACGCACTGCGTCAGGCGGTGCTGGATCGGCGTTATGATCTGCAATATCTGATCTATTCACTGGCGCTGCATCGTTATCTGAAACTCAGGTTGCCGGATTATGATTACGAGACCCATTTTGGCGGTGCTTATTATCTGTTTTTGCGCGGTATGCGGGCAGAGCAGGGGAATCGTTATGGTGTCTATTTTGAGCGGCCGACGCTCAGATTGATAGAAACACTCGATGCCGAGGTATTCAATGCCGGGGTGGTATCATGAAAAAGGTTAATGATGACAGGCAGCTGCTGCTGCCGCTGTTTGCACAAAAAGAGATGCTGATCCGCTCCGACGTTGCAGATGCTGATACCACCGTCGTTGTGCAACAGGCCTCGATACTGAGTCTGTTTTTTGCCCGCTTTATCGCTGAGCAGTCAGGCCAGAGTATGGATGGTGTGCTCGCACGCACGGCCGCATGGCTGGCTGATATGCAGTCTCAGGGCGATGTCTGTCTGGATCTGAGTCTCTATGCCGGCCTCCCGTGGCCGGGCAAGCGCGCGCGTGCACCGGAGCTGGAAGCATGGCGTGATGAGCTGCTGGCATCAGATTGTGTTGCCGAACCGGGTGCAGTATCACCTATGATCCTTGATGGTAACCGATTGTATCTGAAGCGTTTTCTTGATTACGAGTGTGCCGTGGCCCAGGGGATCAGCAGTCGCTTGCAACAGGCCGTCGCGATGGATGATGGCTGCTTGCAGGCAGAGCTGAAACGGTTGTTTCCAACGCCGGATGATGCTGAACCGGACTGGCAGATGCTGGCAGCGGCCCAGGCTGTGACACGACGTTTTTCGGTGATCTCGGGAGGGCCTGGTACAGGCAAGACCACATCACTGGTGAAGGTGCTGGCACTGCTATTGCAGCAACAACCGCAGATGCAGATCAGGCTGGCAGCCCCTACGGGTAAAGCTGCCGCCCGCATGGTTGAATCCATCCGTGGTTCCATCGAGAAGGTAGCTTGTGATGCAGCCATCAAAGAGCTGATCCCGACAGAGGCTTCGACACTGCACCGGTTGCTCGGCTATAGCCCGCGCGGTTACCGGCATGATCATAACAATCCGCTGCTCATTGATTGTCTGGTTGTCGATGAAGCATCGATGCTCGATTTGACCATGGCGGCCCGCCTGCTGGCGGCACTGCCGGATCAATGTCGTCTGATTCTGCTGGGTGATCGTGACCAACTGGCCTCGGTGGATGCCGGTAATGTCCTCGGTGATATCACCGGTCATGGCCATGCTATTGCCTATAGTCCACAGACCGCGCTTCGCCTCTCAGCGTTAAGCGGTTATGCAGAGGCTTCCCTGCCTGTCAGCAGTGATGCCTCTGCAATCAGTGATGCGGTTGCGCTGCTGCGCACCAGTTACCGCTTCCACGCCCAGAGCGGCATCGGTCATCTGGCGCGCATGGTCAATGCAGGGCAGGGGGATGGTGCGATGACGCTGCTCAGAGAACATGCGTATGCCGATATTGCCTGGCTGCAGGAAGTGGCTTCTGCCGCACTCCTCGATCAGATCAGTGCGGCTTACACTGACTACCTGCAGTGCGAGAGTGTGGATGAGGCGTTGAAGGCGTTTGAGCAGGTGCGTGTACTCTGCGCCGTACATGGTGGCCCTTCCGGTATTCATGCGGTGAATAACGGGCTTGCACGCCTGTTTTACGGGCGTGGCCTGATTGGCGGCCTGGACGCCGCCCACGGTATGCCGGTGATGGTGACGGCAAATCATTATGAGCTGGGTCTGTTTAATGGTGATACTGGCCTGTTGTGGACAGTGGACGGCAAGTTGTGTGCATGGTTCCGTCAAACGGACGGCACACTGAAAGGGGTGCCGGTGCAACTGCTGCCGGAGTATGTGCCGGCCTGGGCCGTCTCCGTGCATAAGTCGCAGGGTTCCGAATTTGAGCAGGTGATGTTGCTATTGCCGGATCAGGAGGCTGATAGTCCACTGTTAACCCGTGAACTGCTGTACACGGCCATTACACGCGCCAAAGTGAAGCTATCTCTCTACGCCGACGAGCTGACGCTAAGGCGAATGATCGCCCGCAGGGTCAGGCGCTCTACAGGTCTTGCCGCCCGCCTTGGGTGGCCGGACTAGGAAAATGCTACCCAACTTCGATGTTAGCGCTTCAAGGTCGACAGCTGTATCGGCCGGCTTGCAAGCTGTGTCAATCCAGGCGATGCTGGTAGTACAATCGGGATACTTTCAGATGCATCGGTAAGCGAGCAGGCGTGGCTGCCTGATGCCTCCCTGCATGGCAGTGCCGAGGCAGTTAGGCGAGTTGTGCTGCAGACAGTGAGTCGCAGTACCGGTTTGGCAGGGCAATCGCATTAAAATCATGAGCAGCCATTGGTTGCAAAAATGGTTATTTCGACAATAACAGATTAAATTTGGTTAAGACG
>PFXI01000053.1:11251-19915 GCA_002791575.1 Zetaproteobacteria bacterium CG_4_9_14_3_um_filter_54_145
GCGACGGGAGGATGGCACCGAAGAGAAAGGCTGCCAGCCAGTAGCGTTTACCAGCCGGGAATGCATTGTGGATGAGGATGAACAGCACTCCCCATATACCACCCCAGAAGGCCAGCGACAGTACCACAGGCACTCCGAAGGGTTGCGTTGCATGCACGGAAAATGCTCCGAACGGTGCAATATGCAGCTGCCATAAGCCGTATACAGCAGCCTGGTGGAACAGCAGTGTGGCAAAGAAACCAGCTATAAATCCAAACAGTAATCGGCGCATCTGAATATCTCCGGAAAAGTAGGTCGGTAATCTGCCGTGATGGAGCTTATTCGGCGAGGGTTTTCAAGTGTGCAATATCGCCCGCCGACGGATGGTGAGTAATGCCAAGCAGGATAGTGGCAAGCTCTTTTTCAGCTGCCGGCGTGGCATCATCGGCCGCCAGCTTGCGCAACGCCACCGCATCAGCGCCTTCAACCCGGTGCTGCATGCGCATCAGCGCTCCGGCGATGATCTTGTCCCCGGCCGTGGCTTGCGGGTCGGCGGCAATGTCTGCCAGTACTTTTTTATCATCCGCTGTCGGATAATGGTTCAGGTGTATGATGATCGTGACCATTTCGGACAGGGCGCCATGCGCCGATGCTGCCATCGGTGCTGACATGAGCAGCAAAGCACTCATTATTGCTATCAGTATGATTTTCATGACTTGCCTCCTTATCCCCGCAGCTGCGGAGAGTGCTATCTCTGACTATATTGCTCGGGTATTATAGACGTTCATTGCGCTGGCTGTAAAACGATACTGTTTGGTCACAGAAACAGTTTAGAAAAAAGCCGGTTATCGAAGATATACAGTGCTTCTACTGGAGTCTGACCACCTGCCTGCAGTGTTGCCTGAGGGCAGGGATTGGCTGCAAGCGGGGAGTCACCGATTGCTGCCGAGGATGGAAATGGAGCGGATGGCATAATCGCCGCCGTGATTGCTCATGACAAAGCCTGCGAACGGGTTGCGATTGCGATCTCTGGCCTGCATGATTTTGTTACCATCGAGCAGTACGGTCATATCGCCATTACGCCTGCGTTGCCAGGTGATGGTGTGATTGCCCCCATCGGTGAGAAGCGCTCCCTTGTCGTACAGTTCAATGACAGAGCTCAGTCCGCGGCGAAAACTGGTCAGTTTCAGAACCGGTCGCAGGTCGGCCTGATAGACCAGCTGGTAGCCGGATGCCTGATCCTCTCCCTGATAGGGGCCCCAGGCGAAGGTGCCACGGTGCTCGCGCCCCAGATCCGCCAGTTGCAGGGTGATGGAGAAGGCAGCTGTTATCTTGACGGCTGTGGAGAGATCTGCCTGTTCGGGCGTATTAGTCGAAAGCCGCTGTTGTTGCGGCTCAGGGTGATGATTACCGAGACCGCCCAAAATGGCACCGAGCAAGGCCTCCTCGGTACTCTGTTGCCGGGGCTGCACGCTGGCGCCGGAAGAGGCCATGTTGTCGGGGCCAAGGCGGCTGCGCAGGCCGATGCCCCGACTGATCCAGAAAGCATCGCCACGGCTTAGCCATGCCGGATTATGATGTAACTCACCATCACTGAAATCATCATATAACAGTGGCTGATTCCAGGGTTGATCATAACGTTCGGCCAGCTCACGCAGCGTGTTGATGAAGTTGTAGTCGGCGCTGCGATTGCGCTCTCCCTGATCAATGATGGTATGCAGCTCATTGACCATCTGCTGGGTCTTGTCTGCAGATGCTGCAAGCGGATCGGCTTGCGCGATAGACGTTACGGTTGTGCAGAGTAAAAAAAGCAGCATTCGTTTCATATAAACCTCTCTTTTCTCCGCGGGTACAATGGCTAACATAGCAAATATGCATGCGCTTGTCGTCATCATTATCCAGCCAATACCACAGCGCCGATGGGTGTGATGAACGCAGTGTCGGGCGTTGTTTCTGGGGCATATCCCAAATCTCTGCTATAAGTCTCAATGGGTGGTGAATAGGGGGGCAATGGCGACTGTGGAGGTGTCTATGATAACCTGTCCGTTCAAATGTGGTCAGTACTATTCGCAATACGAACTATTGATCTGCAGACCGCATGGTAAGCTGACCAGTGATTTGATGAATGATATCTCCATTTGCCGTGAATGCATCCAGCAATCAGGCATGCTTCAGGTCAACAGATTTCATGACTTGAGAGGTATTACCTCAATTGAACTAGGCTTTCGTGAGGTTGCGCAATTGTGCGAAAGCGAAGCATTGATGCGTCAGGACCAAGCGACAGCGATTCATGCCTGTTATCTGGTGCCCAACGCGCTGTTGTTCGGGACGATCCGCATGTATCAAATGTTGATTGAGGGCTCCGGTGTTGTGGTGCATGTCAGTTACGCGCTGGACGATATGGCAGAGGTACTAGGGGTGGAGCCATCGCTGCTCGCAGCGTCCAGTGTACCTGTTGTGCCGATAAGCAGAATCTGTGAGCGATAGCTGTTCACTTGCGTGACAGGGTGGGTGACAGAGTGACAGAGTGACAGAGTGACAGAGTGACAGAGTGACAGAGTGACAGAGTGACAGAGTGACAGAGTGACCGGGACAGACCAACGTTCTTCCGTATCAACAAGCAGCGTTTTCTTGTGTGGTGAAAGTGATGCGATGGCCTGTCGCACATGGCTTTATGCGGCTGTTCAGGGGCAGAGGATATTTCTTTGATTGCATAAAACTGGCAGCATTGCAGATACATTCGATACAGAGCGGAGGAGCAGGGCATGGCAGGAGACAATCAGAGTATACTTATACTGATTTCGGCGTTGATGGATCAGAGCGGTGTGAAATTCGGCACCAGTGGCGCGCGCGGTTTGGCCACGGATATGACCGATCGGGTCTGTTACGCCTATACGGCAGCCTTCCTGCAATATCTGCTCGCCAGCGGCGATATCAGCCGTGGTGATGTAGTGGCAATTGCCGGTGATTATCGCCCCAGTTCACCGCGTATCATGAATGCCGTGGCCATGGCGGTGGTCGATGGCGGCTTTTTGCCGCTCAATTGTGGTTTTATCCCGACGCCGGCTGTGGCCTGTTATGCCATGGCGCGCGGCTTGGCCAGTATCATGGTAACCGGCAGCCACATTCCGGATGATCGTAACGGCATCAAGTTTTATAAGCCATCCGGTGAAGTGCTGAAGTCGGATGAGGAAGCGCTGAGTGCTAGTTCGGTCAGTCTGCCTGCCAGTTTTGATGCTGAAGGGCAGTCACTGACAGATCCCGTCCTGCCACTGGTCAGTGCCGAGGCTGAAACGGAATATGTGCTGCGTTATCTGAACTTCTTTCCGGCCGGCTGCCTGCAGGGCAAAAAGGTCGGCATCTATCAGCACTCCAGCGTGGATCGCGATATTATGGTGGCCGTATTCGAGGGGCTGGGTGCAGACGTTACGGCACTGGGGCGCTCGCTATCCTTTATTCCTGTGGATACCGAAGCGATACGTCCGGAAGATGTACAGTTGGCTGCACAATGGGCGGCAGAGGGTGATTTTGATTGTCTGGTGTCGGCCGATGGTGATGGTGACCGGCCATTGATCAGCGACGAGCACGGTAACTGGCTGCGCGGTGATGTGGCCGGCGTATTGTGCGCCAGATACCTTGGTGCAACGCATGTGGTGACGCCGGTCAGCAGCAACTCCGCTGTCGAAAAAAGCGGTTGGTTTGAGCAGGTCGAGCGTACCCGTATCGGATCACCCTATGTGATCGAGGCGATGGATCAGGCGGTGGCAAGCGGAGCCGGGAACGTGGTTGGTTACGAGGCCAATGGCGGCTTTCTTATTGCGCTGGATATCAAGCGACAGGGCAATATGCTCTCGGCACTGCCTACGCGCGATGCCGTGATCGTGCCGGTGGCGATTCTGTTGCTGGCCATGGATAGCGGCCTGTCGGTTGCCGGTTTGCTGGATACACTGCCGCAGCGCTTCACCTGCAGTGATCGTTTGAAGAACTTTCCGACAGCTCTCTCGCAGGCACGCATTAAAGCGCTAAACAGCGGCGACAAGGCAGCTGACAGAGCCGCGATCGAAGCGGTGCTGGGCGATCTGTTCGGTAGCGTGATTGCGGTCAATGATACGGATGGCCTGCGTATTACATTTGCCAGTCAGGAAGTTGTACACCTGCGTGCGAGTGGTAATGCGCCGGAGTTGCGCTGTTATAACGAGGCGGCGAGCGAAGCGAGAGCCGCCGAAATGAATCGTCAGTGTATGGCCCTGATGGAGGGCTGGCGTTAGGAGAGGCTGATTTTTAACAGCGGCCAATAAAGCTGAATCTGTTCAGCAAGCTGTTCATTACGGGCGTGGAACGATAGTTTTGTGCCATATGACAACACCAGAGATCACAGCCGACAACACAGACACGATACCTAACACTACGCCTGATAGCACTGCCAATCAGTTTTTTGCCATCATGCCTCCTGGAATGGAGGGTCTAGCAGCGGCTGAGCTAAAGGCACTCTCGGCGCATGATATCAATCCGGTCGCCGGTGGTGTTGAGTTTTCCGGCTCGATGGACACGATGATGCGGGTAAATCTGCGTGCACGTTGTATTACACGCGTGCTGCTTCGCCTGGCATCATTCAAGGCCCTGTCATTTCCAGAATTATACAACAAGAGCAAGCGCGTTGACTGGCAGCGGTACTTTGCCGAAGGCGCAGCACTGTCCCTGCGCGCATCCTGTCATGGTTCGCGCCTGCTGCACTCCGGTCGCGTGGAACAGGCTGTGCTGGATGCCATACGTGATGGTTGCATCCAGGTTACGGCCGGCAGTGGCGAAACAGAGCCTGCCCAGCAGATCCTGATACGCGTGGATAAGGATCGATGCACGATCAGTATAGATTGCAGTGGTGAACGGTTGGACCGGCGTGGTTACAGGTTGCACAGCGGTATGGCACCGCTGCGTGAAACGATTGCCGCAGGCATCCTGCAGTGGATGGAGTGGCAGCCCGATGAGGTGCTGCTGACGCCGATGTGCGGGTCCGGCACATTTGCCATTGAAGCCGCCCTGATGGCGGCCAAAAGAGCACCCGGACTGGCGCATGATTTTGCTTTCCTGCACTGGCCTAGCCTGAAACAGAAACGTTGGCAGCGTGTGCTGCAGAAGGCCGAGGCAATGGCAGTAAAGCCACGACTGCATATCTATGCCAGTGACCTGGATGGTCGTATGTTGGCGCAGGCACGGCACAATGCGAAAGATGCCGATGTGTCAGAACTGATCGATTTTAACGTACTGGATATCGCCAGGCTGGCTCCGCCAGCGGGTGTGGCCGGTGGTTTGATTATTGTGAATCCGCCTTATGGCGGACGCATTGAAGCAGATGCGCGCGCAATCTATGCCATGTTGGGCAAGGTGTTCAGAGAACATTTTTCCGGCTGGCGGATGATGGTCATCGTGCCGGATCAGGGATGTGAACGGGCGCTGGCCATCCCGGTGAAACGGCGTTTGAAGGTGAAGCATGGTGGCCACTGGGTGCATATGTTGCATCTGGATATCAACTAAGCCTGTTCTCACCGGGGGGACTATGTGGATACAGAAGCATATTCAGTTGCAGGCAAAGCCCAGAGGTTTTCATCTGGTTACCCGGGAGTTGATAGCGGCTCTCCCTGAGCTCGCAGGCCTGCGTGTCGGGCTGGCTCACTTGTTTATCTGCCATACAAGTGCGAGTCTGAGTATCAACGAAAATGCCGATCCGGATGTACGTGCGGATATGGAATCTCACTTCTGCCACTTTGTGCCTCAGAACCAACCCTATTATCGCCATACCCTGAAAGGGGATGATGATATGCCGGCGCACATCAAGTCCAGCCTGTTGGGCAGCAGTATCTCTGTACCCATCACTGACGGTCGTCTGGCACTGGGGGTATGGCAGGGCATCTATCTTGGTGAACACCGCGATAGTGGCGGCAGCAGGCAGCTTATCGTTACGCTGCACGGCGAATCACAAGGTTGAATAGCTGATAATGATTATCCACAGGACCTGTGGATAAAACTGGGGATAACAGTGCTGCCTTGCCTTACAAGAGAAGGGGTTCAGCGCCATCTTATTCCATGTCTAAATTATAGGCGTTCTATTTTTACCAATAAAACAAGTTATTTATGATTTTCTATTAATGTTTATTATCTGTTTATGGGCTAAGTTGTGAAAGTGATACATTCACAGCACCCGACAGTGGATAAATATGCTGATATTACAATGTATTGCATGCTTATCAGGGAAAAGACCCATGTGGACCCTTGTCGTCCGGTTTGAATGATGTGGCTCCGGTTACGATCAATTGACCGACCGGGTAATGCCTCTACCATGCAGGTAATGAGAATAACCGCATACATTTCCGGCCACGGGTTCGGTCATCTGGCACAACTTGCACCGGTGCTGAATGCTATCCATGACCTACACCCTGATGGTGTGTTTTTGATCCGTTGCGAGCTGCCTGAAGCCGAGTTGAAAGCGCGCCTGTCGTTTGATTTCGAGCTGGATCGGGAATCTGTGGATGTCGGTGTTGTGCAGAAGTCCGCCATTGAAGAAGACAAGGAGCGATCGATCATTCAGATGCGCGACTGGCTGGCCACGATGGATGCGCGTGTGCAACGTGAAATTGTGCTGCTCCGGGATTTTGCCCCGACACTGGTGCTCTCCGATATTTCACCGCTGGCTTTTCCTGCAGCCAAAGCACTTGCTGTTCCGGCTATGGGTCTGGCAACACTGGACTGGCATACGATCTATTCACACTGGCTGGATGCGACCGATCCGGTGCTACATCTGCTTGCAGCAGCCTACAGCGCGTGTGAGCTGCTGCTGACGCCGCCGATGGCCATGACCATGCCGATATTTGGCAGGCAACGACCGATTCCGTTGATTGTAGCTACGCCTCAGCCGTCTCTCTATTCGCCGCCAACAGTGGAGCGCAAGATAGCGCTGGTTATTTTTGGCGGTACAGGTCAACCGGTGTTCGATGTGCAGGCATTGGCAGGGCTGGATGCATGGCACTTCCTGATTCCCCATGCATCTGTTGATACGCCGGCAAATGTGACAGGCATCGATTTTGGTCCGGATTTACGGGCTGTTGATGTGATGCCGCATGTTGATGTCGTGGTCTGCAAGCCCGGCTATGGCATCCTGGCTGAATGCTGGCAAACGCACACGCCGATTGCCTGGGTGGAGCGACCGGATTTTCCGGAATTCCCGATGCTCAAGGGCTGGCTTGAGCAGCATCTGCCTTCTGCAGGCATGTCACGCAGGGATTTCGCTGCCGCCCGCTGGGGCAGGGCACTGAATGCCTGTATGCATATTCCATTTGGTTTTCCCGATACCGGTGGTGATGGTGCGCAAGTTGCCGCACAGATCTGCCTGAACTGGCGCAGCATCGCGTAAACATCGGGATCAGGGGTAATGATTACCACGGCCAAACCAGCCACAATATCATATACTGGGCCTATGAAACGGATCTCTGTTGATGGCGTCAGTCGGGTAGCTGTATCGCATGCCAGATTGTGCATCGCGGCACTCTGCCTGCTATGCACTGTGCAGGTTTTTGCTGCGGATGAACAACCAGTTGGTGGCGGTGATTCTGCGCAAGTCGCTGCCTCTGTCCCTGAAACGAAGGCGTATGATCTCGCGAATGTCAGGCAGAATCAGTTGCTGCCCGGTCACATTGCAGATGTGGAAGCGTTGAAAGATCGATTGAAAAACACGCGCGCGATCGGTATCTTTACCAAGCTTGCTATTCGCAGTGATATCATGGATCTGGTTACTTAAATAGCGATGTATCGCAAGCAGTCTCTCTTGCCAGAGAGGATGCCGCAGGTCAGGTCCAGTTTTGAAGGCCTGATATTGAAAATCATGGCTTTGTTGGAGGGTGACCCAGCCCTCTCCCGTGATCTGTACACGAACAGGGAGCTGCTGTGGAAAAACCTGCTGGAGGTGAAAGCGTGAAACGATGGTTGATGTTGAGTCTGCTGATACTGCTGGCTGTGCCTGTGGCCGAAGCTGTGACGGAAGCTCAGGATATTGCTGCAACTATTTTGTTGCGTGGTTATGACTGTGGTGGTCGTCAGGTCAGTCAGATCAATAAACGTACGGACAACCGCGGAAATCAGACCATACAGGCAACCTGTCCGAATGGTGTCCGCTATCAGATAAACATTGCTGCCGATGGTCATGTGACGGTTTCGCCGTTGCACTAGGTTCATATTCAAGCTGTCTGCACAATGGAATTGCCGCCGTGCATACGCTTCGGCTCTGCCTGAACGATTATTCCGGATCGATATCAAATACACTGAAGGCGCCATCTGATATGGCCGATGCCACGGCTGCATAACCTTCCTCAATAGCCTCTTCGGCCCGGTCAAACTCCAGTAGTCCCATGTGCCCCAGACGTGGGGAAATCAGTACATCGGGCGGATCGGCCGCCAGCCGGCTACGGGTAATACCATCCTGCATGATATCAATAGCACCGGTCATGGTCTCGAACATGCCCGGCATGCGCTTGTGGCTGCCGTTGTTCTGCAGCATGGCTTTTGCCCGTGCTGCGAGTGGTGCCAGACCTGTAGCTATCTTCTGTAGTCACTGCTGTCCGGTTAAAGATTTCGCAGTAATAAAGTAGGCCTGAATTCCCAACGTTTATGGTATATTTGTAGTTATCTAGACAGCAA
>PFXI01000024.1 GCA_002791575.1 Zetaproteobacteria bacterium CG_4_9_14_3_um_filter_54_145
CTGGAAAAACACACGGGCAAAACAAAAATTAAAACGATCAATTCCACGAACGAGTCATTGCCGATCAATATCACTCAGACTTTTGCAAGTGGCTCTATATTGTCTTGCTTTTCCTCTGCGTCCTCTGCGGTGAGGAGCTTTTGATCCTGAGCAGTGAATCGTTACGAAAGAATGGTGCATAATTCGCTTACAAAACAGCTCATGACTACCTGCTGCAAAGCCATGGATCTTCCTTCCCGTATTCCCGCGAAGAACATTTTTTGCAGCTTAAAATAATCAGCGCAGACGGTAGATCGGCGGCACCCCATCGACACCGGACTTGGTCACATTCAGATCATGCAGCAGCCCGTCCTTGATGCGGTAGATCCAGCCATGGATGGAGAGTGATTTATGCTGCTCCCAGGCGTTCTGCACAATGCGGGTATGACACAGCTTGTTAACCTGACGTATGACATTGAGCTCGCACAACCGATCCAGCCGCTCAGGCTCGGGGCAATCGATCATCTCCTGCTCATGCAGCATATATGTATCGCGAATACTGCGAATCCAGCCGTCGACAATGTCCAGATGCTGATGATCCAGGGCCGCACGCACGCCGCCGCAATCATAATGGCCGGTCACGATGATATGCTCCACCCCCAGCATCTCGACGGCATACTGTATGGCAGAGAGCACATTCAAATCGGTATGGTGGACCTGATTGGCCACATTGCGATGTACAAACACACGCCCCGGCTCAAGGCCGATAATCTCATTGGCGGGAACGCGTGAATCGGAGCAACCGATCCACATATATTCCGGGCTATTCAGCCCGGAGAGGTGGGTGAAATAATCGGGATCCGCGATCACCCGTTTCTCAGCCCAGTGGCGGTTGTTCTCAAGCAGATCATCAGGATTGCACATGGGCAGTAATTTACGCGTCGGCCATGCACTTAGCCAGTGCATCTTTACAGCGCAGACGCAGAATATGTCGCGCATTGGCTGTCACCACCCTGTTCATGACGCAGACCACCGGCACCTAGACAAACAGATTCAGTTTGCTGCGGTTTTCCGATATCGGGGTGGGTATGCCTTGCAGGGAGTATGTCAAAAAGAAGAAGCCGTGTTTGTGGCTGAATTCATACAGTTGCCGTGCCGTCTCCACCGGCTGCAGGTCGATGATATCTGCTTGGGCACTACGTGCCTTGCCCGATGCCGGCAGTGGCAAAAATTGAGGTAGTGGCGCCCCACTCTCATATTGCAGGGCCAGAGCGAGGGTTAACTGCACGGCAGAGACCTGAAAGCAGGAAACGTTTTCCCTTCAGCGCAGAAAATATTTCCGCTCCGAATAGGAAGCCGGGCCCGAGACAAAATCAGCAAATCACATATCCACCTGTTCTACAAAGCTATTTTATAAAACCTCCAAACATCTCACTGTTAAGCATTCCCTTCTCTCTGCAATTAGAGGGCCATTGGCAACACTGATCCGCACGCCCCGGGCGTTTAACCGGCACAGGCATATGACAGCGCTTGAATTCTCAATCACCCATGACAATCTCCTGCATCACCGATTCATTCACCAGCCACCGCCCTGCTGGTGATCAGATCCATGGAGTAACGATGTGTTGTAAAGAAAAGCCCGATAAACCGCTGTATTTAACAGAAAGTCATCATTGATGAAAACGCTTAAACGTGCCATCTACCTGCTGCACAGCGCCTGGCTGCTTCGCAAAATCCGCCGCAGTAAACAGGATGAGACCCGTCAGGCGGCTCAACAGCGTCTGACCGAACTGCTGGCAGCCAAGCGTGGTATTGGCATGAAGATCGGCCAGGCCATGGCCGGCATGAATGACCAGAGCGGTTATGCCCAGCTCACCCGCAGCGCCACAGCCTGGCCATTAAACGATGTGATCCCCATTCTTGAGGAGCAGTGGCAGCAGCCGTTGGCTCAGGTGCTGGAGTGCATTGACGAGAGTGTTGCCGCCGCCTCTCTGGGACAGGTGCATAAGGGCCAGCTATGCACTACCCACAAGGATGATGCACACGATGTTGAGCGTAAAAGTGATCAGGTGGCTATCAAGGTGCAGTACCCTGATATTAGTCAGGCCATTGCCAGCGAGTTGTCGCTTGCCGGCATGTTACCCAAAGCCGGGCCGGTCAAACGCTGGGATTTTGATCTGGAGAGTTATCAGTCAACGCTAACCAGTACCCTGCTTGATGAATTGAACTACCGTTATGAAATGCAACAGCAGCAGTATTTCCGTTTGCATATGCATGTGCCGGGTCTGATCGTGCCACGCGTATACCCTGTGTTATGTACCGGGCTCGTGCTTGTCCAGCAGTGGGCTGATGGGGAGCGCTTGTCTGAGGCCGCAAACTGGCCCGAAGAGCAGCGCCAAAAGCTTGCAGAAACAGTGATGCAAACCTTATGGCAGAGCCTGTTTGAGCTGGGGCTGGTGCATGGTGATCCGCATCCCGGCAATCTGCTCTGCCAGAATCACCCGCAACAACCGCAACTCGTACTGCTGGATTATGGTTGCATGGTCAATATCCCCTTGCATCGACGTATGGCCCTGCTGCATCTGATTCAGGGCTTGCGCGGTAAAACACCGCTTAACAGTTTTGATGCCTTTGTCGGTCTTGGTTTTAATGCGATAAAATTGCAACCTATCACTGAATATCTGGATGATCTGGCCCGTATCCTGTTTGAACCGTTTTTGCAGGAGACCCCGTTTGATACACGTAACTGGCAGCTCTCGGATCAGGTTGCTGCCCTATTCGGAGACAAACGCTGGTTGTTTCGCTCTGCAGCCCCCGCCGACCTGTTTTTAATCGTGCGTATTTTCCAGGGGCTGGTCAGCCAGCTGGAGTGCCTTAACATGAACCTGTCGTGGCCGCAGATGCTCGATCGCTCTGTCGGAGATGAGTGCCTGAACGACAGCCTGCAGTGGCAACCGGAGAAAACAGCCGATCAAACAGCGCCAATGGCGGCTTAGCACCCTAGTGATATGATGCGCCGCCTTTGAAATCCAAAGAGAGGATCTATGAAACATCTGCTGATAGCACTGCTGTTTTTCCTGCTTGCCGGTTGTAGCGTAAGCATTAACCCGCTTCCGGGTGTGAATATCCATATCCCGGTACCTGCCCCCGAATATAGCGATGACCGGCATAAGGATAAGGATCGCGAACATCGGGATGAACGATCGAGAGATTAATCATCAACAGTAATATTTTCCCATGCCGTGGGGGCTCTCAACGATGAGTAATGCCGATACCATGATCAGCTGTTTCCCGGTTCCGCCGGCAGCAGCTGATCTGCCCACCGTCATGCCCAGCCCTTTTGCCAACCAGCCTCATGCGCTGGCCATGCAGGCATCTCTGCTGTTGCAACAACGCCTGGCAGTAGCAGACAGCTGGCCACGTGATTTCTTCTCACCCAACGGCGGCAAAATGTTCGGCGTACTGGTTGTACAACAGAGGCATGGGGCCATCGGATTCCTGAGTGCGTTTTCAGGTATGATGAACGGGCAGTGGCAGTACCCCGGCTTTGTACCACCGATCTTTGATCAACTGGAACACGATAGCTTTTTACCGGCCGGAAAGGCCGATCTGCTTGCCTTATCCGCGCAGATTCAATCCTTGGAAGCGTCCTTTCTGCGATCAGATCTGGCGCAGCAAATAGCAGCGCTGCAGCAGCAACGTGATCAGGCGCTGGCTGCATTAAAACAGCGCCATAAAGCAGCAAAAGCCGTACGCAAACAACAGCGACTGGCGCTTGCTCAGCTGACCGATCCTGCTGATCGGCATACAGCCATGGCAGCGCTGGCACTGGCCAGCCAGCACCACAAGCGCGAAGCAACAAACACAACCCTGCACTGGCAGCAGAGCGAGCAACAGTTGCTCCAGCAACAGGATGCGCTTGAGCAGCAGATCAGCCAGATAAAAGCGCAGCGTACAGAGAAGTCACGGGCTCTGCACAAGCAGGTATTTGCCTCTTACCAGCTGATGAATGCACTGGATGAGCAGCAACCCATCACCAGCTTCTTTGCCGATGCAACGCCGCCTGCGGGAGCAGGTGATTGCGCCGGCGCCAAGCTGATCCATTTTGCTCATAAGCACCGGCTCAAGCCATTGGCTCTTGCCGAATTCTGGTGGGGCAGCTCTCCTGCTGCCGGCGTCAGGCATCACGGGCACTACTACCCTGCCTGCCGGGGCAAATGCCGGCCGATATTGCCGTTTATGTTACGCGGTCTGAATGTCGAAGCCGAGCCCAGCTATGGCCGCGATATAGACACAAGTGAACCACAGATTGTCTACGCAGATGATGCCTTATGGGTGATCAACAAACCGGCCGGTCTGATGTCGACACCGGGTAAACAGGTAGCGGATTCGGTCTACCTTCGCATGTTGCAGCGCTACCCGGAGTATCCGCAACTGACGCTGGTACACAGGCTGGATATGGGTACCTCGGGTCTGTTACTGGTGGCAAAAAATCTGCGCATCAACAAGCTACTGCAAAAGCAGTTTATCCAGCATCAAGTGGAAAAACGCTATGAGGCGCTGTTGTCGAAATCATTAGCTCATTCACCGAAGGAAGGTCTCATTGATCTGCCGCTGCGCGTCGATCTGGATGATCGGCCACGTCAGCTTGTTTGTTATGAACTGGGCAGGGCCGCAAAAACCCGCTGGCAGATCATTGCACACGAGCCGGAGAGAACCCGCGTCTGGTTTTACCCACTGACAGGACGTACACACCAACTGCGTGTGCACGCCGCGCACCGGGACGGGCTGCATGCGGCGATTGTTGGCGATGGTCTCTATGGCCTGCCGGGCGAGCGCCTGATGCTGCACGCCCAGCGTCTCTGCTTTAACCATCCAGTCAGCCGCGAGCGTATGGAGTTTGAGCTGCCCGCACCATTTTAAGGTTTGGGCAGGAGCGGCTTTTAGCTGAAACGTTAAATGATCCCACCAGCGAACCTGTATAAATACCACGTTACGATTTATCATCTTGAAAATTACGCTTAACAGGGGAAACACATGACACAGTGCATCGGTTTTATCGGTATCGGCATCATGGGAGAGGCCATGGCCGCCAATATCCTTAAACATGGCCATTCGCTGGTCGTTTACAACCGCAGCAGTGAAAAAACGGATGCACTACGCGAAAAAGGCGCGCTGGTGGCCGGCAAGCCTTCACTGGTCGCTGATGCCGCTGATGTGATCATCCTGATGTTGACCGGTGAAGAGGCTGTCGATGCGGTGCTGCATGGCGAGGACGGGCTATTGGCCGGCGAATGTGCGGATAAGGTGGTGATCAATATGAGTACCGTGCCGGCCCACTGCTCCAGAGCCTGGGCGGCACTGCTGGCCGAGAATGGCGCAACACTGATTGATGCGCCGGTCTCCGGCTCGAAAATCCCGGCCGAGCTGGGTGAGCTGGTCATTCTTGCCGGCGGCCTGGAAGAGGTTGTACACGAGCAGGAGCCGCTGCTGCTCTGTATGGGCAAGCGCGTGATCTACTGCGGCCCGATCGGCAGCGGCTCCAGCATGAAGCTCTCCATCAATCTGTTGCTGGGCATCATGATGGAGGGTTTGGCCGAGGCCGTGCATCTGGCCGAGTCATCAGGACTGGCAACCGAAACCCTGCTTGATGCCATTTCGGCCGGCCCACTGGCCTGCACGTTGTTCCAGCTCAAGGAGCAGATGCTCAAGACCGGCAGCTATCCGCCGCAGTTCCCGTTCAGACATATGGCCAAAGATATGCAGTTTGTTCTGGCTGCGGCCGAAGAGAACGGTACTCACCTGCCGTTAGGCAGTGAGCTAGCCAAACTCTACTCCCCTGCTGCTGATGCCAGCCTGATGGATCTGGATTTTGCCGCGGTCAAAACCCTGCTCAGGCACCATGAGTCCCCGGTCGCTAGCGAGAAGAGCAAAGAGTAAGCGGCTGCGCGAGCTGCCCGCCCTACTCCTGCAGGGATGCTATTTTATCCTGAATCTTTTGGGCCGTGGCTCTGGAGATCATGCTGTTATCGACAAGTGCAGCCGGTGCATGCGGGCACTGATTGCGGCAGTCACCCGCGATCACAGCCAAACCGCATGCTTCCAGCTCTGCTGACAGTGCCCGCCCGCCCAGGTCGCTGCACTGCGGCCCGTGGCATACTTCAATGACCGGTGTTTTAGCCGCTGCTGTTGCGTTACGCATATTCTCTCCTTCAACGACTACAGTCTCTTTTGTTTCATTGAATCGACCGGTCACCCTTTTTCATTTCCCGCCGACTAACGATACACATCATCATGAGTACCTACATTCACCGGAATGATTTCTGCCGCCTCAATGAGAAACGCCATGGTTATACGATAACTGATATTAATCGACACAGATTGCAGCCCGGTAAGACGACCGCCAAGTGCATGCAGTCGCAGTGACGGATGATAAGGATTCAGTTCCAGAAGCTGCAGGGTTTTCAAATATTGTTGCTTCAATTCAGGATGCCTTTTCAGGAATTTACCAGCTCGCCTGTTGTAGCTTGCAGTAAAGACCAGGGTATAGCTCACTCCCCGGCCAGCCTGTTCACATGGGCTTCGGCAGACTCGCGAATCACATTGCCACTGGCCACATCCTGCCGCACCTCAAACAATGCCGCTTCCAGTTCCATCTCACGCAGGTAGTGGTAATGATCCACCCGCATAACCACATATTTGTCCTTACCTCGTACGGTAATCATTGCTTCGGTATCAGAGCGCAACCCCTCTTCCAGAGCAGATACACCGCGAGTTTTCAGGTCGTTGGCTACAATCGCATACATAACAGCCTCCTTAATAGCACTGTGAATAGTACGATTAACAGGCAAGGCGTGTCAATCATACCCCGCACTGCCGGTTCTAGTGGAAGTAGTGCAGCAAGACCTGGTACAGGTAATAGGCATCCAGACGACCGGCCAGCTCACGAATCGAGTGCATGGCAAATGTCGGAACACCCACATCAACGGTACGCACACCCAGCTCATTGGCCGTAATCGGACCGATCGTGCTGCCGCAGCCCATATCACTACGCACCACAAACGACTGCACCGGCACATCGGCCTGAGCGCACCACTGCTTGAACAGGGCTGCTGTTTCACTATTGGTGGCATAGCGCTGGTTGGCATTGGTTTTAATCACCGGCCCGGCATTGATCAGCGGGCCATGATTCGGCTCATGTTTATCGACAAAGTTGGGGTGAACGGCATGAGCATTATCCACTGAGATCATGACGCTGGATGCCATCGTGCGCGTCAGGGCTTCATCATTGTCTGACAAACGGGAGAGTACCGATTTCAGGAAATTACCCTGCGCACCGGCCGCCGACACACTGCCGACCTCTTCATGATCATTGCATACCAGCAGCGCATTCTGCTCACCCTCCTGGTCGAGCAGCGCCATGATACCGGTATAGCAGCTGAGCAGATTATCCAGTCGGGCACTGGCAATAAAATCATCTTCCAGACCGACAACGGCAGGATCCTGCACATCGTAAAAGCTCAGCTCATAATCAAGAATCTCGACAGCCTGCACGCCATGACCGGACGCATCTACTTCACCATTGACCATCGCCAGCAACAGCGCATGAAAGCTCACGGTCTTGTCTGTATCCGGCAGACGCATCAATACCGGCGGCAGATGCAGCTGTTTATTGATGGCGTGATTATCATTGGCTTCGCGGTCCAGATGAATCGCCAGGCTCGGAATCACAGCTATCGCCTTCTGCCAGTCAATCAGGCGGTGCTCGATCTGCTTGTGTTCATTCAAATAGCTGACACGACCTGCGAGCGACAGATCACGATCAAACCACGGATTCAGCAGAGCCCCGCCATACACCTCAACGCCCAACTGCAGATAACGACCGGTAGTGATCTCCGGGTTCGGCTTTACTTTCAGGCAGGGACTATCGGTATGGGCACCCACCATATGGATACCATGCTCAACCAGCGGCCGGTTTAACCGGAAGGCAATAATCGATGAGTCATTGCGTGTGACAAAGTACCGCCCCTGCTGATGATTCACGGCCCACTGCTCTTTTTCCGTCAGGCGCTGAAAGCCCGCATGCTCCAGCAGTTCAACCATGGATTGAACAGCATGAAAAGGTGTTGGTGATCGTTTTACAAAATCCAGTAACCCATCGACAAAATCTTCGTTTTGCATGCACACCTCTAAAGCCAGAATATTTCGCCTATGGTATCGGCATTGATACTATTCAGCACTTTATAAAAGAGATGGTCACGTCATTCACCAATATAGGGGAAGCGCAAAACATCGTAACAGACTCTTTAGGAATATACGTGCAACTACTCACCCTTCCCGACTCTCGCCCTGCAGATTTTCCCATAAATAATTTAAGTCATTACCCGTATCCGCGATAGAAGTACAGTTGTCACTAGGGGAATAATTTATGAATCTTCGAAAGAAACGGCTCTGGTTTACAACCATGACCTCCGGCCTGCTCATGGTGATATTTTCCGTTGTCACCGTTCAGTCATTCAACTACTTCAGCCTGGACACCATCCGTGAACAGGGGCGCATGGCAGCAGAAATGCTCCGCATCTCCCTGACCGAACAGATGCGCACCGGCGTAATTTCTGAACGTGGGATGCTGTTTGCGCGCCTGCGCACAATCCCCGGACTGGATGATGTCAGGGTGATTCGCGGGCCGCTTGTTGTGAAGCAATTCGGTCCGGGTATTGATGGCGAACAGGCGAAAACGGCCATGGAAAAACGGGTTCAAGCGACCGGCAAGTGGGAGGAGGAGTTCATCAAGGCCGATGGAAAAGCGATTTATCGCATTACGATTCCCTACATCGCATCCAGTACCGGTCCGCTCAATTGTCTGCAGTGCCATAATGTACCTGAAGGGAACGTCAACGGCGTGGTGACACTGGGCTTCTCTCTGGAAAATATGCTGCACGCACAATGGCTTGCCATTTTGCCACTGATCATCGTATTACTGTTCTTCGGCCTTTGCCTTGGCTACTTTTTAAAGCGGCTGTTTCAACCCATGGTAGAGACAGCGGAAAGTGTAAAAGCAATAGTGGCAAGTGCTGGCCGCGGCGATTTCAGTGGCAGGGTTGTAGCGACGACTACCGATGAAATCGGTGAAATTGCACATCATACGAATACGCTGCTGGAGACCCTGGACCAGAGTATAGGAAAAATATCCAGTCGTATTAAATCGTTAGGTGGCCACGCGCGCGGTTCGGAGAGCCAGCATGACCTTCTCGAGCATACCATCCACATCGTCGATGAAATGGTTGGCGCAACCCGTTTTAAACAGGCAGTTGAAAATGATCTGGATCTCGATGAGATATTTGAACGATTTAAATCCATTCTCAAGGAGCATTTCATGCTCAGCCATTTCTCCTACTATCAGGTGGAGGATGACAGAAAACAGCTGAAGGCAATCTTTGTCGAAGGGCTCGATCTTGGAAGTGACCTTTGGTGCGATCCTGAAATCCTTGTCAGCTCCGAAGTGTGCCGGGCCAAACGGACAGCCGCTTGTGTTTCCAGTATTGGTGCCCCTCGTGTTTGCAATCGATTCTGTGGCCAGTCAAAAGAGATGGGCGACCTGGTTCATATCTGTATCCCTATGATGCTTTCAGGTCGCGTAGGCGGCATTCTTCAGCTCGTTATGACTGCTGATGAAGCAGAAAGGCTGGATGATATTGAACAAACTGCACGGTTGTATCTTAATCAGGCGGCTCCGGTTATCGAGGCCCGCCAACTGATGCAATCGCTTAAAAATACCGCCATGCGGGATCCGATGACGGGCTTCTACAACCGCCGCTTTATCGAGGATTACATCGACAACCTGACCTCAGGGATTATCCGTCAGAAATCATCACTGGGTCTCCTGATGTGCGATGTGGATTTTTTCAAGAAAGTAAATGATACCTACGGGCACGATGTGGGAGATCAGGTCATTGTGGGGCTGGCCGAATTGATTAAGCGAGTGATCCGCTCTTCCGATTTGGCCATTCGCTTCGGCGGTGAGGAATTTCTGATTTTACTGCTGAACACGGATGCAGAAGGCTGCATGAAACTGGCAGAGAAAATTCGCCTCACGATGGAGGAGTACGCATTTCAGACACCTCAGGGGCCGCTTAAAAAGACGATTTCAATCGGCATTTCACTCTTCCCGGAGGATGGCGAGGGATTTTGGGAGTGCCTGAAATATTCAGACACAGCCCTTTATAAAGCCAAAGAAGGTGGTCGCAATCAATGCCTGAGATTTACACGGGAGATGTGGAGTAATGAGGATCAGTACTGACAGGCAGCTGCCATTGCAGCGGACCTCAATACTGACCAATGATTCAGTCATGGAGCAAAGTAGATCGCATGGGCGAGAGGGAGAGGCTGCCTCTCCCTGTCAAAACTTGCGATTGCCGCCGCCTCACTAGTAATGCATGCTAAACGATGGCTGCTGCGGTGAGAGGCGACGGGTAACCTTGGAAAAGAGCCGCTCCATTTGAACATTTGAAAGCGTTAAAACTGCGATGAAAGACCTATCCTGAATAATTCATAAACCTTTCAGGCGACCGATTAATATTGTTCACAAAATGGTTTAGTCTTATGCAATCGCCGTTATTTCGGCTCTG
>PFXI01000014.1 GCA_002791575.1 Zetaproteobacteria bacterium CG_4_9_14_3_um_filter_54_145
CATCAATGCCAAGTATCTGTTGGTATAAATGCTTGTCTCTCATTAACCAAATATAGCTGATTCTTAGATTTTACCCACACAACTTCGTGAAGCGCCAGTTTTTTAATGATCGGTTTATACAGACCTTCGGCTACACACAGGAGGATTTGCCGACGATCGAGCAGTGGTGGCAGCGTGCTTATCCCGATGAAAACTATCGCAAGTGGGTGATGTCGACCTGGGAGGGTGCAACCCGCGAAGCCGTAGCGCGGCAAGAAGATATTCAGCCCATGGAATACAATGTGACGTGCAAGACAGGGGAGGTCCGTATCGTCGAGATATCAGGTGTGTTTCTTGGTGATGATCTGCTGGCAACCTGTATTGATCTTAGCGAGCGCAAGCAGGCAGAAGCGAAGGTGCGGCGCTACTATCAGGCGATGGAGCAGTCGGGTGAGGCTATCATCATTGCAGATGCAGAGGGTGTTATTGAGCATGTTAATCCGGCCTTTACGCTGATTACCGGATATACGGAAACGGAGGCCGTTGGCCAGCCGACGAGTCTGCTGAAAAGCGGTAATCAGAATGCCGGCTTTTACGAGAAGCTGTGGGAGACCATTACTTACGGTCAGACATGGCAGGATAAGGTGATCAACAGGAAAAAAAGCGGCGACTATTATCCGGCCATGCTGACGGTTTCACCGATCAGAAATGAGGAAGGAAAAACTACCCACTACATCGGTATTCAGCAGAATCTTGAGCAGTTTGAATCACTGGAGGCGCAATTGCGCCAGGCACAGAAGATGGAGGCTGTCGGCACGTTGGTCGGCGGCATTGCCCATGATTTCAACAACACGCTGGCCGGTATTACCGGCAACCTCTATCTGGCAAAAAAAGCCGCCGGCTCACTGCCCGGTGTGATAAAACGCCTGGATACCATAGAAACACTGTCATTCGCTGCTGCCTCAACGATCCAGCAGCTGCTTGCCTTTTCGCGCAAGGGCAGGGTGGAAATGCGCCCGCTTTCGGTCGAACCATTTTTGAAGGAAACGATCAAGTTGCAACAGATCTCCATGCCGGAAAATATCGCTTTGCAGGCAGATATTCATGGAGCCGACATGCTGATGAAGGGTGATATCAACCAGCTGCAACAGGTGCTGATGAATCTGATCAATAACGCAGTTGTGCGTTGCAGGAGAGTGAAAGCCCGACCATACGCATTCAGCTTGATCAATTTCATGCCGACAGGGATTTCTCGGCTCAGCACGAGGGAATTAATGAAGGGGAATACGCCTGCATACGGTGGCAGATAACGGCTCGGGTATTAAGGCGGAATATATCGAGCATCTGTTCGAACCGTTCTTTACGACCAAGGAGCAGGGCAAGGGCACAGGTCTCGGGCTGGCGATGGTGTATGGTACCGTGCAAACACATGGCGGTATGGTTGATGTGAAATCATCGCCGGCTGGTACGACTATTCAGGTTTATCTACCCCTGATTACTACAGCTGGAACTGTTGAGGTCTGCGGGTTGCCTGATGATATTGTGCCTGGAAATGGGGAGACCATTCTGCTCGTAGATGATAATGCGACGGTGCTGGAGACCGGCCGCGATGTACTGGAAGGGCTGGGTTATGCAGTGCTGACCGCCACGGATGGATTGTCGGCCATAGAGGTGTATCAGGCGCACAAGGAAGAGATAGATCTGCTGCTTCTGGATGTGGTGATGCCAAGGCTGGGCGGGGTTGAGGCGTTGCAGGCCATCAGGGATATCAATCCAGATGTGAAGGCCATGTTTGCCACCGGTTATGATAAACTTAGCATGTTGCCTGCACGTGGGGTGGCGCTAAATGAGAAGGTCATCAGTAAACCGTTTGCCGTGAGCATACTGAGTCAGTCGATACGGGAGCTGCTGGACCACCCGGATCTCTCTGCATAATGCTTGGCTGATGCAATCCAGATGGTAGCCGCAGGGTGCTTCTGGCTGTTTTGATACGGCGTTATCGGGCGGTTTTGAGTGCAAAGGTGAATGTGGTGCCGCGACCTGTTTCACTGCTGGCGCGGATATCGCTGTCGTGCAGCTGCAGTATCCGTTTGACTATTGTCAGCCCTAGTCCGGAATGTTCACCGCCACGATGCGCGTTACCTACCTGATACAAGGGCTCGAAAATTTTATTGAGCTCCCTGCGGTCAATGCCACAGCCCGTATCGGATACCTCAACCTCAACCTGATCGTCGCGCGCGAGCAAACGGATAGCTATTTGGTCACCATGGCTGCTGAATCGCAGTGCATTGGCTACAAGGTTTTCGAAAACACGCTGAATAAGACCGATGTCGCCATCAACAAATGCGAGTTCCATATCACCTTGTAGCTGCAGTCGTACACCTGTTTGCTGAGCCTGCACTTCAAACTGTTGCAGGATATCCTGAATGAGTTCCGGCAGAGAAAATGGCTCATTGTGCGGCGCTGCATCAATGGCCTCGAGTTTTGCCATCTCAAATAGTTCATCGACCAATGCCTTCAGACGATTACTGAATTGAATGGCGCGGGCCAGATACGCCTTGCGGGTCTCATCCGGTAGCTCATCGTGCTTGATTTGCAATGTTTCCAGATAGCCATTAACCGTTGCCAGAGGGGTACGCAAGTCATGCGACAGGCTGGCAAAGAGGTCACGTCGCTGCGCATCCTGTTGCGAAATGTGCTGCAATTGGCTGGTGATCTGTTTGGCCATCAAGCTGATATTACTCTCCAGCTGATTGAGCTCATCCTCTCCGCTGGTAGCGGATATCTCCGGCAGTGTTGAAAAGTCGCTCTGGCGAAATGTATCAACCTGTTCCGACAAACGACGCAAACGGCGTGTTAAAGGGTAGAAAACAAGCAGGCCAACCAGCAGACTGATCGACAGGGCGATGGTGATTACCCAGGCCGTTAAAGAGAGCAGCGCCTTGTCACGGGCAAACTGCTCCACTCTGTCGTACTGCTCGCCTCTGAGAATAACATAGAGATAGCCGTTAGCATTTGCTGCAGAAGGAATAGGGGTGACTGAAAAAACCTTCTGGCGATCAGTTGCGCGCGGGTCATCTCCCAGAATCGGGAACATGGCATCCTTCTTTAAAAATGTGTAGATCGGTTTCAGGTCGACATAGCTGCGTCTGACCCGTTCAGGATCCGCAGAATAGGCCAGGATTTTACCGCTCAGATCAAGCAGATAAATTTCGATGCTGGGATTGAGATCCATATAGAGGCGGAATGTCTCTTTCAGAGCCTTCTCATCCAGTTCATTTTCACGCACAAGGTTACGGTCGGCAACCAGTGTTCTGGCAAGATCCCTGTTCAGCGACTGGTCGGCGTGCTGGCTGTTTTTCTGTACAGTGGTAAAGATAAACAGTGCATACATCAGGCCGACAAGTCCGAGTGTCAAAGCCAGCGTGAGACCAAGGCGTGCATAGAGTGTGCGTATGATCATCACTGTTCGCTGAATTTGTAGCCCACACCCCATACCGTCAGGATATAGGTGGGTTTGGCCGGCGTCTTTTCGATTTTCAGCCGCAGGCGATTGATGTGTGTATTGACCGTATGTTCATAGCCTTCAAACTGATAGCCCCAGACTTGATCGAGTAGCTGGGTGCGGGTGAATACCCTGCCCGGTTGTTTGGCAAAGTGAGCAAGCAGGTCAAACTCTCTGGCAGTCAGCGTTACCTGTTCATGATTGATCACTACCTGCCGTTTTTGCAGGTCGATGACCATCTCACCCGCGACCAGTTGCTGCTGT
Organism: Zetaproteobacteria bacterium CG_4_9_14_3_um_filter_54_145; assembly: GCA_002791575.1. Lineage (GTDB taxonomy): Bacteria > Pseudomonadota > Zetaproteobacteria > Mariprofundales > Mariprofundaceae > Mariprofundus. Next base: position 3,749 of record PFXI01000014.1, read on the forward strand.
GGCTGCAGTGATGAGCGGGAGAGTGCCTCTGCTGCACGAAAACGTGCTTTTACACGCGCGAGTAACTCAGGGATACTGAATGGCTTGGTTATATAATCATCGGCGCCGACCTCCAGACCGACGACACGGTCGATCTCGGATGATTTGGAGGTGAGCATGATAATCGGGGTGTAATGTTGATCCTCGCGAAATTTACGACACAGGGTGATGCCATCCATAACCGGCAGCATAATATCCAGAATAATCAGGTCGTACTGCCCGCAACGGAATTTTTGCATGCCTTCCCCCCCGTCACGGGCGATATCTGCGGCACAGTTGATGTCAGCCAGATGCAGCTGGATCAGGCTGGCCAGGTCGGCATTATCTTCAATAATAAGAATATTTCTTTTCATATGTTGCCTCAAATGATGCCTGATCAGCCCGGCAAAGTCCTGCCATTAACGGCAGCAATGCTACATGCTCGTTATTCAGCCACCCGCAGTTCACAAGCATATCACTGAATTATAACAGCTTTGTAACAGTGCCGTAGGCAACGGGTAAAAGCGATTGAGATGTTATCAAAATGTTATCCTTTCGTGAGTAATCTGTATTGATATAGCGCTATCCTCTGCTGTGTGGATGCTTTCATGCTGACACGAATACACGGCATATGGAGATAATGATGAAAAACAAACTGATGATTTCACTGCTGTTGGCCGGGCTATTCCCCTTATTTTTCGGTGCCTGTTCCGCTACGCCACCAGAGATGCATAAAGAGCAGATGATGAAGGACGACGGGATGATGAAAGACGACGGGATGATGAAAGACGACGGGATGATGAAGGACGATGGGATGATGAAGGAGAACACCATGATGCAAGACGACGGGATGATGAAGGACGACAAGACGATGGAAAATGACAAGATGAAGAAGAATAACAAGACGATGAACATGCACTGATACTATTTGTCTGCAAGCAGGTTTATGCGTTCAACCATGCAGGCATGTTTTTTACCGCTGTGGCCTGGAGATGCGCCTTCACCGACAAGTTTGAAACGGGTCTGACCTTTAACCGGATAAATGGTCGCTCATGCCCGATAGTTAAAGGCATGCCGGCGAGTCTGTGCTTTTGTCTCCCGCAAGCAGGCGTAGTACCGTCAGGCATGCCGGGAGCCATTGTTCTGCCCAGGTTGGTATAGATGAATCTGCTGCTACTGCGGCAACCGGAGCGCGGGGAGGAATTGCCCATACCCCTCTTTTTCCATATCGGATGCAGGGATAAAACGCAGGGCTGCAGAGTTGATGCAGTAGCGCAGCCCGGTCGGCTGAGGGCCATCATTGAACAGATGGCCCAGATGGGAGTTGCCCTGTCTGCTGCGCACTTCGGTGCGGGTGGAGAAGAGGCTGCGATCCTCATGCTCGACAATATTCCCGGCAACAAGCGGGCGTATAAAGCTGGGCCAGCCGGTACCGGATTTGAATTTATCTCTGGAACTGAACAGCGCTTCACCCGACACGATGTCGACATAGATGCCGGCTTGTTTGTTGTCCCAGTATGCATTTGTAAATGGCGGTTCAGTAGCGCTCTCTTGTGTGACCCGATATTGCATTGGTGTCAGGCGCTCCTTAAGGCTGGTTTGCGCATGGCTGTGGCGCTCACTGCCCCACACCTTATCAAGGAACTGATCCCGACCCGAACCGTTGCGGTAATACCAGTAGCGTAGCGGATTCTTTTTATAATAATCCTGATGATACGCCTCGGCCGCATAGAAGCTTTTGGCAGGCAGAATCGGGGTGACGATGGGTTTGTCAAAGCGTTTGCTTGCAGTCAGTGCTTGTTTTGATGCCTCAGCCAATCTCCGCTGATGATCGTTCAGGTATAACACCGCCGATGTATATGGGTGCCCGCGGTCGACAAACTGGCCGCCAGCATCCGTCGGATTGATTTGACGCCAGAACAGATCCAGCAGTTGTGCGTAACTGATCTGCGCCGGGTTATAAACAATCTCGACAGCTTCCAGATGACCGCCTGCAGCATAATTGTGATAGGTCGGGTTCGTGGTGCGCCCGTTTGCATAACCGGAGGTGACCGAAATAACACCGGCAAGCTGTTCAAACGGTTTTTCCATACACCAGAAGCAGCCGCCGGCAAAGATGGCTTTTTCGCTTGCAGATCTGTCCGGTACTGCTTTTTCCGATGTTTCAGTGGCGTTACCTGCAGTCAACAAGGATAGCACTATGAAAAATGCAATCGCTACGACGGACAACGTAGCGGAGATATAGCCTTGATATGGTTTATTCATCATATTCACCTTTTTCCTCTGCAGCCGCGAAAGAGCTCTTCATGATGGCTCTCCGGTAGACTGTTTATGTTGGACACCGGCAGGCTAAAAGAGGGAGGTAACGCTGTTATCGCCAAATGATCACGATTGTATAACAGGATGATCAGCTGTGGACCGGAGAAGTTGCGCATAAGCAGACAGTCGCTGGTCGCTGCCTTATGTCATCGGTTTGTAATAAGCGATAGATAGCCTCCATCTGCATGGAGTCATGGCTATGCAACTGGAGTACATGCATCAGACCGGTCTGATTGATGTCAAAGAGATCGACCGGGTGATAGAGGATGATCTGAAATACGCAGCGTCGGCTGCCGTTTGTATCACGGTTGATCCTGCGCAGTGCCTGAACATGAAAAACAGAGGGCAGAGCGGTTGTGCATGGGACAAGCTGGTTGTTGTCTACCGGGACGGTTCACTCAAGCGGATGAACGATCTGTTGTCCGGAATGGAGGCAGAGGGCTGGCAGGGCGACCGGTGTCAGCTCGGCTTGGGCGATGCAACTGGTAAACCCATGCAATACTATGCTTGCATTCGTTTGCAGCACGGTGACTCAGGTAGCGGTCATTGAACCCTGTGCTGCACAAAAGCGCGAGCTCAGGGTGTGGGGAGCTTGGGGCTGTTTTGGATTTACTGCAAGCTGCAGGGCCTGTAGCTTGAAGCGATGAACGAGATGATGCGTGCCCGGGACGAACATCTGGGTGTCGGACAGATCAAACACCACATGTTTCTCTGTTGCGATCAGAGTAAAGCTAAATGCTGCAGCCATGCCGCAGGGCTGGAGGCGTGGGAATTTCTCAAGTTCCGGCTGGACGATCTGGGGCTGACAGGGCAGGGGATCTATCGTAGCAAGGTTAACTGTTTGCGCATCTGTTGTATGGGGCCGATCGCGGTGATCTACCCGCAAGGGGTGTGGTATCACTCCTGCACGCCGGAGGTGCTGGAGCGCATTATTCAGGAGCACCTGATTGGCGGCAAGGTGGTCAGTGAATACCTGATCAGCCAGGGGGGAGACCCCGCTCTCTGATAGCATTGGTTTTTATCACAAAGGCTCGTATTCCGGTGCATGCCGCAGGCAGATCCGTTATCATGGCAAAATTTATAACAGGAGATAAGCATGGCTTTGAAAGGAAAAATGGTAATCGGCCAGTCCGGTGGACCGACCGCAGTAATTAACCAGTCTCTGGTGGGGGCGGTGCTGGAAGCGCGCAAGCATGATGCCATCACCGGCATTCTCGGTGCGCATCACGGTATTGCCGGTATTATGAAGGAAGATTTTATAGATCTGACTACCCAGAGTGTTGAGGAGCTGGAGTGCGTGGCCAATACGCCTGCAGCCGGCTTGGGCTCCGTCCGTTTGAAGCCGGGTAAGGCTGAATGTGAGCGCGTGTTTGAAGTGTTCAAAAAGAACGATGTGCGCTTTTTCTTTTATATCGGCGGCAATGATTCCGCTGAAACGGCTCATATCATCGCTGAAATGGCCAAAGAAGCGAACTACGACTTCTGCACGGTACATATCCCTAAAACCATCGATAATGACCTGAGGGTGACAGATCACTGTCCCGGTTTTGCTTCAGCAGCCCGCTTTGTGGCGCTGGCATTTATGGGTGATGATCGCGATAACGCCGCACTGCAGGGTATCAAGATCAATATCGTTATGGGACGTGATGCAGGCTTCTTGACCGCTGCCTCTGCTCTGGCCAGACAGGCTGAAGGCGATGGTCCTCACCTGATTTATGTGCCCGAACGTGCCTTTGATATCGGCCGTTTCCAGACGGATGTGAAATCGATCGTAGCCAAATACGGCCGTTGTGTGGTGGCAGTTTCCGAAGGTATTACCGATGCCGACGGTCATCCGGTGATGACCAGTGGCGAGCGCGACAGTCATGGTAACCTGCAACTCTCCGGTACCGGCGCGCTGGGCGATTTTCTCTCCGGCAAGGTCAAGGAGGCCTATGCAGGTGAAAGCGTGCGTGTACGTGCTGATACCTTCGGTTATTTGCAGCGCAGTTTCCCGACGGTTGTCTCCGATGTGGATGTCAGCGAGGCACGCATGGTCGGCACATTTGGTGTCAGTCAGGCTGTGGCTGCGGGTGAGCCGGGATCGGTGGCTATTCGTCGCCTCTCCAGTGTACCGTATGCAAGCGAGTGTTTTATGACGCCGCTCTCCACTGTCGCCAGAGAAGCAACATCATTGAAGGATGAATACATCAATGCCACCGGTAACGATGTGACTCAGGCATGGCTGGATTATGTCGGGCCACTGGTTGGGGATATGCCTAAAATTGGTCGCCTCTTCTAAAGCTAGCCAGCCAGCACCCCTGTAAATCAAAAGAGCTGCCAACAGGCGGCTCTTTTTTTGTTTGTTAAACGCTGCGGTTGATTTGGGACGTTGAATATGTACCTTCCAGCTTCTTTCGAAACAGGTGATGGAGTGTATCATGAGCATTGAAGACCGGATTTCAGGATTCAGGACACGGCTGGAAGATTATACCGACCGACTGGACTCGATGCGGAGGTCACTTTGACGTTGATGCCAGAGAAGATGAGCTGCGTGAGTTAAACGCCCGTATTGAAGATCCCACGCTGTGGGACAGGCCGGAAGAGGCCCAGAAGCTGATGCAGGATAAAACCCGCATAGAACGGACTTTACGTACATTTCATGACTCGACAGAGGCTCTGGATGATGCGCTGACGCTGTTTGAGATGGGGGCGGAAGAGGGTGATGCCGATACCCAGATGGAAGCGGTTGAAACACTGGATCGCGTGCAGGCAGAGCTGGAGGCGCTGGAGCTGGCCCGTATGCTGGGTGGAGAAACAGATGCTGAATCAGCCTTTCTCGATATCAATGCAGGCTCAGGTGGCACCGAAGCGCAGGACTGGGCCGAGATGCTGTTGCGCATGTATCTGCGCTGGGCTGAGCGCAAGGGCTTCAAAACGGAGCTTATGGAGTGCACGGCAGGCGAAGAGGCCGGTATCAAGTCAGCCACTGTATCGATCAAGGGTGAATATGCATACGGCTATCTGAAAGCCGAAGTCGGCGTACACCGGCTGGTGCGCAAGTCGCCGTATGATTCCGGCAATCGCCGCCATACCTCATTTGCCTCGGTGTTTGCCTATCCGGATATTGAAAAGGATATCGAAATCGATATCGACCCAAGTGATGTGCGTACCGATACCTACCGTGCTTCGGGTGCCGGTGGTCAGCACATCAATAAAACCGATTCGGCTGTTCGCCTGACCCATATCCCGACCAATATTGTTGTGCAATGCCAGAATGACCGCTCACAGCATAAAAACAGGGCTGCCGCCTGGAGCATGCTCAAGGCGCGTTTGTATGAACATGAACTGAAATTGCGCAATGCTGAAAAGCAGGAGATCGAGGATGGCAAGACCGATATTGGTTGGGGTCATCAGATTCGCTCCTATGTGCTGGATCAATCGCGTATCAAGGATCTGAGAACAGGCATGGAAACAGGTAATACACAGGCATTTCTGGATGGTGAGATCGATCCGTTTATCCAGGCGGAATTGATGGGCATCCGCCGCGGCGACGATAGCGAATAAGCTTTTTTCTGGCGTGGGGCCATAGTGGCCCTGAGCTTGCTTTCATGCAGGGAAGGGGTGTGATGCATCCCTGCGGAGTGTAACTCATGGAACAACGGTTGCTTGAGCATTTGAGGCAGGAGCTTCCGATGCTGCGCTCTGTCGATCAGATTGATGCGGTGCATCTGATGATCGGCAATAAAATCACCCGCACCGCCGCAGATCTGGCGACATCACTGGTGGCATCAAAAGTGGAGGCCGGCACGCTGTTATCGGCGCTGTTGCGCTATCAGTGGATGGTTGTTCAGCAGTTGATGAAATCGGGCAGTGCAGACCCCATGCACGTACAGATGCAGGCCTATGCACGCTGTCTTGAGCGCTTTAATCAATTACAGTCATCTGTTGTCACCGCTTGTGACCGCCATTGGCATGCTGCACTGAAAAGGGAAGTTTCGGCCAGAGTGCTGGCTGAAGCAAATGCACAGTGGCTATCAGAGGGTGTTGTGCATTTGCACAATTATTTCAATGAAATGCCTGTGGTGGCTATGGCCGAATACCGGGGCGGTTCGGATGCGCAGCTATCGCTGCGCTTGTCGCCGGAAGTGGGACGTGTTTTTTCCTGCGCGGATGATATGCGCAGTGCCTGGATTGCCAGTCAGGACCGGCGCCATAAATTGGCCGTTCGGGTCAGTGAATGCCGGGATGATCTGCTGACGCTGGTTGTATTGGATGTACAGGAAGCCATGAAGGAGTGCAGGGAGGCGGTCCGCATATATCTTTATGATCCGATATTGGTCGACCTGAGAGGTCACGCCGGCGCCATCCATGCCCGGGTGATTGATATATCTGCCACAGGCTTGAAGCTGGAGATGGAAGCCGATGACCTGATCCAGGCAGGAGAACAGTTGTTTTGTATCTGGCTGCTTGGCGAGCATAAAATTGTCGCTGAAGTGATCGTTCGCTGGATTCATGCTGATGGTGATAGCAAGCGGGCAGGTGTGAAGTTTATATCCCTGGGTCCGTTCAGTGAGATAGTCAGAAAGTTTGTCTTCGCCCAGCAACAGCAACTGGCCGGCCGTCTGAAACAACTGGGTGTGCCAGTGTGGATGAAGCGGGGCTCACTCAGCTAGCCCCGCTTAAAGCCCCGGGTTTGCCTGATCGTCAATAACGCAGGCGTGTACCGTGCTCGATTGACATGATGATCTCCATGGCAGGGATTTCCGGTGGAAACAGCGTGCCGCACACTTTTGCCCCCTTCAGGTTGGCTCCTTTGAGCTCGCACGTGCTGAGGTCCAGATCAGTCAGGTCGCTGAGCAGAAAGTGCGTGTTGGAAAAGTCCAGCCCCGTGGCATTGAGTCCGATTAAACTCATGCTGCGAAAATCGGTGTTGGAAAACGACGGTTTCCCGCCGGCGGCAATAATATTATTCACTTCATCAATTTTCCCTTCGCGTAGTAAATCATTAACCGGGTCATGTTTGATTTCCATACTTACCTCCAGGCTGGAGCCTGTTTTTCATGATGATAAGAAAGAAGTATGCCACTTACGTCTGTGCAGGACTCGCGGGCAGTGGCATGCGCGTATTGTCTCTCATCTACAGGAGGACAGCCTGTGTTCAGCCGGTCAAAATAGTGCACAGGCCAGAACGACAAAACCCTGCATCCGAAGATACAGGGTTTGTTGTGAGTCGCGTCGCCGCAATACGGCGGGTTAGCTTATGAAGCGCGTGGGCTGGTGCGTTTGCGCTCGTTCTCTTTCAAATGACGCTTACGCAGTCGGATTGATTTCGGTGTGATTTCCACCAGCTCATCGTCTGCGATGAACTCGATCGCGCGCTCAAGGGTCAGCTTCAATGGCGGAACCAGATCAATGGCTTCATCCTTGCCAGATGCACGAACGTTGGAGAGTTTCTTCTCCTTGATCGGATTGACAGTCATATCGGAATCACGGCTGTTGATGCCGATAATCATACCTTCATACAGCTTCTCACCGGAAGTGATGAACATCTTGCCGCGCTCCTGCAACTTCCACAGGGCGAAGGCAACAGAGTCACCATTTTCCATCGAGATCAATACGCCGTTGGTGCGACCAGGCAGGGCGCCGACATAAGGGCCATAAGCGTGGAAGACATGATGCATAATGCCGGTGCCGCGGGTGTCTGTGAGGAACTCCGAAGTATAACCGATCAGACTGCGGGTAGGGGACATGAATTCAATGCGGGTGCAACCATCAGCATTGGTTTCCATTGAGGTCATTTCTGCACCGCGTTTGCCCAGCTTTTCAATGACTGAACCCTGATACTCGGATTCCACGTCAACAGTTACATGCTCATACGGTTCCTGTTTAACGCCATCAATGGTGCGAACAATAACGGTCGGACGTGATACCGCCATTTCAAAACCTTCGCGGCGCATGGTCTCCAGCAGGATGCCGATATGTAGCTCGCCTCGGCCTGATACCTTGTAGACATCAGCGGAGTCGGTCTCTTCAACACGCATGGCCACATTGGTGCGGATTTCGCGCATCAGGCGGTCGCGAATCTGGCGGGTTGTGATCAGCTTGCCTTCGGTGCCGGCCAGTGGTGAGTTGTTGACATGCAGCTCCATTGACAATGTCGGTTCATCCACGTGGATCACCGGCAGTGCAATCGGATTCTCTTTGGAGGCAATGGTTTCACCGATATTGATATGCTCGATGCCGGCTACCGCGATAATATCACCGGCTTCTGCTTCAGTGATTTCTGTACGGTGCATGCCAAGGAAGCCGAGCAGCTTGGTAATCTTGAAATTCTCTTTCGAGGAGTCGGCGTGGACAACGGTGATTTCCTGGCCGGTTTTGATGCGGCCATTGGCAATGCGGCCAATGACGATACGGCCGATGTATTCATCCCAGTCGAGCGTGGTGGCCAGCATCTGCAGTGGCGCATCGGAATCGCCATGCGGCGCATCCACATGATTGATGATGGTGTCAAACAGGCAGGTCATGTTGTCGGACTCTTCACCGAGCGTCATCATGGCATAGCCATTTTTGGCAGATGCATAAACAACCGGGAACTCCAGCTGTTCATCAGTTGCGCCCAGAGATGCAAACAGATCAAAGGTCAGGTCAACTACGGAATCAGGATCAGAGCCTTCACGATCAATCTTGTTGATCACAACAATCGGTTTCAGGCCCAGGGCCAGCGCCTTGGAGGTGACAAACTTGGTCTGCGGCATCGGTCCTTCGCGGGCATCCACCAGCAGTACCACGCCGTCCACCATGTTCAGGACACGTTCAACTTCGCCACCGAAATCGGCATGGCCCGGGGTGTCGATGATGTTGATCAGGGTGTTGTCGCCGTAACGGATAGCGGTGTTCTTCGCGGTAATGGTAATGCCACGCTCTTTTTCGAGCACATTGGAGTCCATCATGCAAGTGACAACGTCTTCTCGTGCATCAAGTGTGCCGGACTGCTTGAGCAGCTCGTCGACCAGTGTAGTTTTGCCGTGATCAACGTGGGCGATGATGGCGATATTGCGCAAATTGCGTGACATAGATGAAACCTCAGGGTTAAAAAGTGTCGCGCATAATAGCGCCTTAGTCTGCGGAAGAAAGGGAAATGTCATAATCGCGCTCTGACGGGGTCCGGTTTGCTACTCATATTGACGCTCAGATCGATTAAATCACTCCTGTTTTGATCGATCAATTAAGCTAATATATGTATGCAATTATGCAATTATGCGATTTAGCCTGAATTATTCACAAACCCGGTTTCGGTCTGGCTTGTGAGCAGATGCCGCCATCACCTGTGGTAGAATTGGCCCAGTTTCTGGAATCTAATCGGATCACATCCACATTCGCTTGTTTTTTTACCGACTTCAGACCTGTGTGCGTGGTCATTTCATCTTTTTTCTGTTGACCGTGCGAACTCCATCATCCCGATAGCTGGATCAGGACTAATGGTGACAGGTGGGTGGATTCAGGCTCTTTTGGGTGGCGGTATGCAATAGAGAATTTCAGTGACCTGCGCCAATATGTCTTTCACCGGGCAAGCTGAGGGCAGTTGCAGCTTAATGCGATCCTTGTATTGAACGATACGCACAGCAATTTTGAACAGCCTGACGATAATCGTTGATGCCTGTGTATTGGCAAGCATTGTGCCTTTCAAGGTTTCAGTACGCAGGGAGTGTATGAGATTGTAGGCTGCACAGCTGATAATCAGGCGCATGCAGTTAGCCAGAAAAGATGAGTCTGATGTACGGTCACAGGCCAGGTCATTTTTGAGTTCTTTGATGTAGCGCTCTGCATTACCCCGGCTGCAATAGAGCTGTGTGTAGGCGACTTTTGGGCTGGGTAAATCCAGCGAAGTAACGATGAATCTTGGGTTGTCTCCCAAAGCCATCACTTCGGCTTTCTGGATGATGCGGAAGGCTTGTGGCCATGATCCGGCAGCGTACTCAAACTCACCAAACAGGCGTGTATTGCTGATTGGTTTACCTTGGGCATAGCCTTGACGATCAGCATGCAAGGCACGGGCCTTCCGCATCAATGGTTCGGCCAGGTGGTTGATAACCTTGTTGGCAGTCATGCCGAAAATGAAATCCATGTTGCCGTCATCCAGACACAGTTGCATCAGTTCTGGGTTGGAGAAGTGCCCGTCTCCCCGGAGAATGATATTCGTAGCAGGCCACTGCTGGCGTATGCGCATCAGAATACGTTTCATGATCATCGCGTTCTCTTTGCCCGTTGGTCGTTTTCCCGGTCGTAAAATGGCTGTGATTAACTTGCCAGAAAGACCGTCGAAAATCGTTAAGGGCATGTAGCAGTACTGTTGGTAATGGTGGTTGTAGAAAGAGAGCTCCTGCTGCCCATGAGTCGGATCGTTGGTGTGATCCATATCCACAATCAATACCTTTGGCGGGTGTGCTTCAGTGCTGATGAAATGATCCACCAGCGCGAGCGTCATACGGTATATATCCCTGCAGGTGGCTGCATTCTCCAGACGCGAGAATGTTGGCTGGCTGGCAAGGTGATTGTCTTCATCCAGAGGTTTGCGACCTACAGCCAGTTTAAATGCCGGATCATGCCTGAGGCTGTTGGCATCGTTACCATCTTCGTATGAGCAGGCTTGCTGATAAACCCGCTGCCTGATCAGATCGATGAGATGATGTTCAATGTAAGATGCATGACGACGATCCTCGAACGCTGAGGCAAGGCGTTGTGTCACCCCTGTCTGACGGTCTACGCCAGCCAGAATCACCGCTCCAAAATCAGACGACATGGCTCCGCCGTCAAAGCTGGCACGGACGCTCATACCAGAAACAGTGGCTAAACGGAGTTGTTTTGATGTAGATTTTTTCATGGTGAACCTCGGTGGCTTGCTTCGTCCGAAGCATTGGTTGCGGAACCATCATGATATCAATGAGTTGCGCGAGGTTCACTTCTTTTTATGAATTATTCAGGTTAGAGCTTGAGCTGAGGGCATGGATCATCACGGTTGTGTTGTTGTTTATTTCAGGTTGCTTCATTACGCATGATTTTCACCGGATCAGTTTGCGTATGGGCGAATGCTTTCCGGCTCGCCATGTCGGTATTGATGGCTGTGCCAGGGAAATGGTGTTGATAGTGGTAAACAACAGCACGGGCTTGCGGTACCTGTGCGGGACCGTCTCAGGAGCAAAACGGCGAATACAACTGTTCCCATGCGGAACTCAATGCAAACAGGCCGAAGTACTATACATATAACATATATATAACGGAAACAGAGCTGAACCGGGAGAGAGGGATGTTTCAGCTCCCCTATAATCTAGGCTGTCAAAGCAACTGTGCCGGCATGTGCGATTTGAAATGGTGTAGTCTGTTTGTGTTCAACAAGGATATGGGTGGTTGTCCGGTCGACGTGCTGCACGCATTATCGCCGGGTGTTGCTGGCTGTGTTATCTATCAAGACAGTAGTTGCTTTGCGTGGCCGGGTAGCTTGTGTAAGTAATGCATGTGTAATCTGCACAGGTATTGGTGCTAAAACGTTGCCGGAATAGCTGAATAAATATGAATTTCGCATGTCTGGCCGATTGTATTGCGGTGAATGACGGTCATGCGCTGGGGATTGAACCGCATCTCACGCACTTCTGTAGCTTGGAAGTTGTCATGCCCATCTATAGAGTGCCGCTCCCGCAGCAGGATGCTGCATATAAAACAGGGGGAACCATCTCATGCCAGTTCAACGTACACTTTCAATTATCAAGCCCGATGCAGTCGGTAAAAATGTGATCGGTGATATCATTCGTCGCTTTGAAGAGAACGGCCTGTCCGTTATCGGTACCCGTATGACCCAGCTCAGTGCAGCTGAAGCCGGTCGTTTTTATGCCGTGCATGAAGGTCGTCCTTTTTATAATGACCTCTGCGCATTCATGAGTTCCGGCCCGATTCTGGCCATGGTGCTGGAAGGACAGAATGCCGTTGTGCTGAACCGTCAGTTGATGGGCGCGACCAATCCCAAGGAAGCTGAGGCGGGTACAATCCGTGCCGATCACGCTGATTCTATTGATGCCAATGCCGTACACGGTTCCGATTCTGAAGAAAATGCAGTCATCGAAATCTCTTTCTTCTTTTCCGATCTTGACCTGCATAGTCGCGGATAAGTTCAGGTATGAGTGAAACTACCGGGGAGCAGGCCGCCAGCAACCAGCCTGCCATCAATGAGCCGGCTGTTAGCGAGCAGATACTTGTCCGTCGTGGCAAGTTGGCCGACATGCGGGAGGCTGGCACCGCATATCGGAACACCTGGCGCAGCGATCACCAGTGCGCTGCTGTACATGCCCGTTTTGACGGTATGGACGATGCGCTGCTGGCCGATTGTGAAGAGCAGGTGCGTGTAGCCGGTCGGATGATGGCCCATCGTGTGATGGGCAAGTCCAGCTTTATCAAGATTCAGGATGGCAGCGCGCAAATCCAGCTGTTTCTGAACAGGGATGATCTTGGCGGCGCCGAGGTTTATAACCCGACCCGTAAATGGGATCTGGGTGATATTGTCGGTGCAGTCGGTGTTCCTTTCCGTACCCGTACCGGCGAGCTATCCATTCGTGTTACACATGTCGAAATCGTCAGCAAATGCCTGCGTCCATTGCCGGAAAAGTGGCATGGGCTAAGTGATCTGGAAACCCGTTATCGTCAGCGCTATGTGGATCTGATGGTTACTCCCGATTCCAGAGAGACATTCCGTTTGCGCTCGCGCATTGTTTCCCGTCTCAGACAGGGGCTGGAGCAACGCGACTTTATCGAGGTGGAAACACCGATGTTGCAGTCGCAGGCTGGCGGTGCCGCAGCCAGACCTTTCGTTACGCATCACAATGCACTGAATATGGAACTGTTCCTGCGTATTGCTCCGGAGCTCTACCTCAAGCGTCTGCTTGTCGGCGGCTTTGAACGCGTATTTGAAATCAATCGCAACTTTCGTAATGAAGGATCGGATGCCACGCATAACCCGGAATTCACCATGGTCGAGTTTTATCAGGCCTATGCGGATTTTAACGATGCGATGGACACTACCGAGGGATTGATTCGCGATATTGCTACTGGTCTTGATCTGCAGCAGGTACAGTGGGAAGGGGTGGATATCGATCTGAATCAACCCTTTAAACGCATCAGGCTGGATGAGTCCGTATTTGAGAAGCGCACCGACCTGCGCGGGCATGCCAATGACAAGGCCCTGCTGGCCACGGTCTGTCTGCAGGAGATACCTGACATCAAGCCTTTGATCACCTGGAAGGCGGGGCACTATCTGCTGGCGCTGTTTGAAGCGCTGGTGGAACCAACACTGCTGCAGCCGACATTTGTTACCCATTATCCGGTTGATGTTTCGCCACTGGCCAGACGCAATCATGAAGAGGTAACGGTTGCCGATCGTTTCGAATTGTTTGTGGCCGGCCGCGAAATCGCTAACGGTTTTTCTGAGTTGAATGATCCGGATGATCAGCGTGCACGCTTTGTTGCGCAGGCGCAGGCGAAGGCTGCGGGTGATGCCGAGGCTACAGGTGTGGATGAGGATTATCTGCGCGCGCTGGAGTTCGGAATGCCGCCGGCAGCAGGCGTGGGCATCGGTGTGGACAGGCTGGTGATGATGTTGACCGGTCAGCATTCGATTCGCGATGTGTTACTGTTTCCGCACATGCGTCCGGAGCAGTAAAGCGGCAGCGATGCCGGAGCAGGGGAATATTGCATGATTGCAGCGAAAATAATGATTGCGCAGCCCAAAACCTGCACTACCGATGAGCAGGTCGGTGTGGTGTTCGATCGTATGCGCATGCAGAGCCTGCGGATGTTACCGGTCGTTGATGCGGACGGGGTACTCAAAGGGGTGTTGTCGACCTTTTCGGTACTCGGTCGTATCGTGCCTGACTATATCGTCAGCGGTGACCTCAACGCGATAGCCTACGCCCCGGATCTCGGCTTGCTGCGCAAGCACTACACGACGGTCTCCGATCAGCCTGTGGCTGAAATTATGGAGACAACCTATCTGGCGGTGGGGGCCAATGAATCACTGCTCAGTGTTGCTGCGGCATTGATTGGGTTCGGCAAGCATGAATATGCACTGGTTGTCGAGAAGGGTGGTCGCCTGCTGGGTATTATTTCAGCCGGCGATATTCTTGATTCGCTGCTGCAGATAACTGAAGACGGGCGATATAGCGATGCATGAGGCTGTGGCGAATCACGGTGTGATTTTTGGCCTTGATCCGCTCTGGCTAGCTGTTTCCGTTCTGTTGCTGGTTTATGCCGTTGTCATGATGGAAAAGTTCAATCGCGCCGTTCTGTCTCTGCTTGGCGCCGGCATGATGATTCTCGGTGGTGTGTTGACACAGCAACAGGCTGTTGCCGGAGTCGATTTCAATACCATCGGCCTGTTAACCGGCATGATGGTGATCGTGGCAATTAGCCAGAAGACCGGTATGTTCCAGTATGTTGCTATTCGCGCGGCCAAGGCTGTGAAGGGGAAGCCCTGGGGCGTGCTGGTGATGCTGGCAACGGTCACCGCCATCTTCTCGGCCTTTCTGGATAACGTGACCACGGTATTGTTGATTGCGCCGGTGACGCTGCTAATTACCGATGCGCTTGGCGTGCGTCCCTATCCCTATCTGTTCAGCCAGATTCTGGCCTCCAATATCGGTGGTACGGCTACACTGATTGGTGATCCGCCGAATATCATGATCGGCTCGGCGGCTCATCTCAGCTTCTACGATTTCCTGGTTAATCTGGCACCTATTATTCCGGTTATTTTTCTGGTGACGATACTGATGATTTGGGTGATATTCGGGCGGGATCTGAAGGCCAACGAAGAGAACAGGTCGCTGATCATGGCATTCAATGAGAATGAGGCGATCAAGAATGTCGGGCTGCTGAAAAAATGTCTGTTGGTACTGGTGCTGGTGATTTCCGGATTCACCGTCGCACACCATTTTAATCTGGAGCCGGCATCCATTGCCATGGTCGGTGCTGCGTTGTTGCTGCTGCTGCAGACATGGGGTGAGCCGCTGAAGGATAAGGACCATGCCTTTGAAGAGATTATGGCGGAAGTGGAGTGGACCACGATCTTCTTTTTTGTCGGTCTGTTTATAGTTGTGACCGGTGTGGAGCATACAGGTGCGATCACATGGCTGGCCGATAAAACGCTGGCGATGACTGGTGGCGACTTTAATGCCACTGTAGGCGCTATCCTGTGGATCTCTGCGATAGCATCGGCAATGATTGATAATATCCCGTTTGTGGCAACGATGATTCCGATGATTCATGACATGGGGCCAAGCTTTGGTGGTCCGGATGCATTACAGCCGCTGTGGTGGGCGCTGGCACTTGGTGCATGTCTGGGTGGCAATGGCTCCCTTATCGGTGCTTCTGCCAACCTGATTGTCGCAGGTTTTGCGCAGCGGGCCGGTCATCCCATTGCTTTTCTGGTATTTATGAAGCACGCCTTCGTGCTGATGCTTGTTTCTGTTGTCATGGCACATCTGTATATTTACCTGCGTTACCTCTCCTGATGAGGTTGTTTTTGACTGATTTACTGGACGGGGTACCAACGCTTTGAGGCAACCTATTTTTAAACCTTATGAATGGATGCTGGCCAGACGCTACCTGCGCTCCAGCCGCAGTGAGCGTTTTGTCTCGCTGATCAGCTGGAGTTCGGGCATCGGTATTGCGATCGGTGTCATGACGCTGATCGTGGTGCTTTCCGTGATGAATGGCGCTGCTGTCGAGATCAGGGATAAAATACTCGGTTTTTCCTCGCATGTGGATATTCAGGGGCCGGGTGAATCCCTGCATGACTGGCAGAGCTGGGTGGATACGGCCGGTAGTCTGGAGGGGGTGGTGCGCGCGGCTCCCTATGTGTCCGCACAGGTGTTGGCTTCAGCCGGTTCACGTGCCGTGGGAGCCATGCTCAAGGGAGTGGATGTCGCGGACAGTGACGAAATTGCCGACCATATTGTGCAGGGGCGCTTTATCAATGCCGAAGGGTCGCCATTTCAGGTGGTTCTGGGTAAGGATCTGGCACGCAAACTGGGTCTGCAGGTCGGTGACAAGGTGCGTCTGATGTCGCCGTCCGGCGGTATCAGCCCGTCCGGCGCCACGCCGCGTATGCGCGCCTTTGATCTGGTGGGTATCTTTGATTCCGGTTTTTATGAGTACGATATCGGTATGATTGTCACACCGCTGACAGCGGTGCAGCGACTCAACCGCATGGGTGACGGTATTACCGGCATCGAGGTGTTTATCCGTGATAAGGATCAGGCTTCAGCGGTGGCTGCGCTGGCGCGTGAGCAATTGCCGCCCGGCGCATGGGTAACCGACTGGCAGCACCGGCACCGCTCGTTCTTTCGTGCGTTGAAGACGGAGCGTGTAGCCATGGGGATCATCCTGTCGCTGATTGTCATGGTGGCTGTATTCAATATGGTGGCATCACTGGTGATGGTGGTGATGGAACGTCGAAAGGAGATCGCCATCCTGAAGACCGTGGGGGCAACCCATGCATCCGTGATGCGTGTGTTTCTGCTGATGGGCTGTCTGCTTAGCGGTATCGGTACAATGCTGGGAGCGACGCTTGGCCTGCTGCTTTCATGGAAGCTCAGCGATATGCTGGCATGGGTGGAGGGGGTGACCGGCGTGCAGTTTATGTCTTCGGATGTCTACTTTATCGATCATGTGCCGTCCGTTATTGATCCGGTTGCCGTAACCATGATTATCGTAGCCAGTCTGCTGATGGGTTTGCTGGCCACATTTTATCCGGCCTGGCGTGCGGCCAGTGTGCCGCCGGCCGAGGCATTGCGCTATGAGTGAAGCAGCATTGGAGAAGCAGCGTGCAGGCGACTACCTGTTTGAAGTGATTGACCTGCATAAGGGGTTTTCCGCACCGGCTGGTGAGTTGCATATCTTGCGGGGGCTGGCCTTTGAGTTGGCCGAAGGTGAATTTCTTGCCGTGGTGGGTGAGTCGGGCTCCGGCAAGTCCACCATGTTGCAGATATTGGGTACCCTTGATCGACAGGATAGCGGTGAAATGTGGCTGGACGGGGAAGCGATTCAGTCGTTGAGCAGTACCAGACAGGCGCAGTTGCGCAATGAGAAGATCGGTTTTGTTTATCAGGCGCATCACCTGATTCCCGAGTTGACGGCGCTGGAAAATGTAGCGCTGCCGTTGTTGGTGCAGGGTTTGTCGGTGAAAGATGCGCAGTTGCGTGCCAGTGCGCTGTTGACACGTCTGGGCTTGGGGGCGCGCGAAAAACATGAGCCAGCGCGGCTTTCGGGCGGAGAAGCGCAGCGGGTCGCTGTTGCCAGGGCGCTGGTGACAAAGCCGCGCCTGCTGCTGGCTGATGAGCCGACAGGAAACCTGGATGAGCATACGGCAATGGAAGTCTTTGAACTGTTACAGGGCTTGTGCAGGGAAGAGCGTGCCGCTGTCGTGATGGTGACGCATAGTATAGCGCTTGCCAGCCGCTGCGACAGGATATTATACCTGCATGACGGCCGGCTCGTGACGCGCTGACGCTGTCATTGTCAGCCGTTCAACCATAGTAAAAACACCATATTTTAAAAAACCTTTGACAGATTAACAGGTTCTATTACTCTTCATAAGTTGTTTCTAGCGAGTGTCGATGGCGGCTTGTTTTAGCCATGTCCGACAGGCAACAGGTGAGGGGATGTGACGAAAGCTGAAATTGCCAGAATCGTGCATGAACGTGTTGGGCTGACCAAAAAGGAATCGGCGGAGATCGTTGAGTCCGTTCTCAATGTCATTCGTGATTCACTCGAACAGGGCGAAAATGTAAAACTCTCAGGGTTTGGCCACTTTATGGTGCGTGAAAAACATGCCCGTCGGGGTCGTAACCCCAAGACCGGTACCGACATTACTATTGAGCCGCGCTCGGTGGTGACCTTCCGTGCCAGCCCGTTGTTGAAAGAAAAACTGGCCGGGGTGGATGAATGAATCCTGAGCAGGCGCTGACTAAAGCCGGACTGGATGTGCCGCTGCTGCCGGACAAGCTGTTTTTCTCGATCCGGGAAGTCAGTGATGTCTGCGGTGTTGAGCCACATGTATTGCGTTACTGGGAAACTGAATTCAAACATATCAAGCCGGTTAAGCGCACGGGTAACCGTCGTTTTTACCGTCACCGTGATGTCTATGCTGTCCTGCAAATCAAGCATCTGCTCTATGATCTGAACTTCACCATCCGCGGAGCCAAGAAGCGTATGCAGAATGGTGATCTGGAAGATATAGTCGAACAAAAAGACTCCCTGACCACGCTGACGCAAATCAGGCAGGAATTGAAAGATATCCTCAGTCTGCTCGACTGATCAGCGACTACAGTTTGATGATGCGTGGCAACGGCACGACTCCCGTGATGGCAGGCATGACTAATGTACCGCCATGCACGGTATTTTTTTTCGGGCTTACATTCCGGTATCTTTTACGTAAGATGCCGCGCCCAACAGATCGGGACGTAGCGCAGTCTGGTAGCGCACACGGCTGGGGGCCGTGTGGTCGGAGGTTCGAATCCTCTCGTCCCGACCATTTTTTTAGACAGAAGCTGCACTGCCAGTTTCTGTCAAAAGCATAAGTGTTGTAATTGTGACCAGTATAACCGGAAACACTTATGCAAGCCCGACGCTTGATCGGCCGCGTCAGCGCATGGTTAATGAGCAACTGATGGTGCGCGGTATTCGTGATGAAAGGGTGCTGGCTGCCATGCTGTCTGTGCCGCGCCACCTGTTTGTGGATTCGGCCCTTGCGTCGCGCGCCTATCATGATTGCGCCCTGCCAATCGGTTGTGGCCAGACTATTTCCCAACCATATATGGTTGCCCGCATGACCGAACTGCTTGCATTGAAAGAGACGGATCGTGTGCTGGAGATCGGTACCGGCTGCGGTTATCAGACAGCGGTACTTTCCCGTATCTGTCGCAGGGTTTACAGTATTGAACGCATAGAGGCTCTGCATAACCGGGCCAGGCAGAACCTGCGTGCCGCCCGGCATGCCAATGTTATGCTCAAATGTGGTGATGGCTTGCTGGGTTGGGAAGAATATGCACCCTATGATGCAATCATTGTCACTGCCGGCGGGTTTGCCTCCGATGTATGGTTGCAGCAATTGAAACCGGGTGGTGTGCTGTTGTTGCCGGAAGGCGAGGGGGGCAATCATCGACTGGTCAGGCGTCGCAAGCTGGGACGTGGCTGGTCTGAGGAATATTTTGATGCATGTACATTTGTGCCCTTGCTGGAAGGAGTAAATCATCTCTGAGCCTGTTTCTGCTGCTGTAGTTCCTGTTGTGAAACGCTCGTGGTTGCGGCGCAGTTATGACTGGACGCTGGCCTGGTCAACGCATGCACAGGCCTCATGGGCTCTGTTTATCATCGCCATGATTGAAGCCAGTGTGTTTCCTATTCCGCCCGATATTCTGTTGCTGGCGATGGCGCTTGCCCGCCCGCAAAAAGCACTGCGTTTTGCCGCCATTGCCACTGCCGGTTCAGTGATCGGGGCGATGATCGGCTATGGTATTGGCATGTTTCTGTTCGCTGCCATCGCCCAGCCACTGCTCGAGTTTTATCATGCGCTGGATCGTTTTGCAGAAGTGCAGCAGCTGTTTGCTGAATATGGTGTTGCTATTGTCCTGATTGCAGGATTTTCGCCTATTCCGTTCAAGATTATTACTATCGCCGCAGGCGCTTTCGGCCTCTCCTTTCCGCTGTTTATTGCTGCAGCACTGCTCTCCAGAGGGGCACGTTTTTACCTTGAGGGGGCGCTGTTACGCTGGGGTGGTGAATCACTGCGGCAACTGGTTGAACGGCATTTTGAATGGCTCACCGTGGCTGTGGTTGTAGCCGTGGTTGGAGGGTTTGCCCTGCTGTGGCTGTAGCCGCCCGCTTTCTTATGCTGCTGATGGCGCTGTCACTATCGGCCTGCTACAGCACCAGTGTGCATAAAACGGCGACATCCCGGGCTACATCAACATCGCAAAACAAGCTGCAAACCTATTATGTGCGGGCCAATGACACACTTTACAGTATTGGCAAGCGCTTTGGCGTGGACTATCTCGCCATCGCCAAGCGAAATCACCTGCGTGCGCCTTATCATATCTATGTCGGCCAACAGCTCTATATCAATCGTACGGCTCCCGGAGATGCGCATCGCCCGGTAAGCAGGACAATCAGCCGGGCTGCCACTTCAGCACCTGTGGTATCACGTAGCAGGGTGGTGAAAAAAAAGCCCGTGAAGCGGGCGTCGAAGAGTCGCACCAGTCATCCCAGGGCTGCAACAAGCACGAAGCTGTTATGGCCGGTCAAGGGGGTGCTGACCAGTCGCTTCGGTCATCGCGGCAGCCGTATGCATGATGGTATTGATATCGGAGCACCGGATGGTACGGCTGTGCATGCGGCAGCCAGTGGTGTCGTTGTCTATTCAGATTCCCGCCTCTCCGGCTATGGCAAGTTGATTATTATTCGCCATGGCAGAAACCTGTTTACCGCTTATGCGCATAACCAGCGTAATCTGGTGCGCAAGGGCGCAAAGGTGCGTGTCGGTGATGTGATTGCGCGCGTCGGCCATACAGGCAGGGCAAGTGGCCCGCATCTGCATTTTGAGGTGCGGCAGGGCAGCACGCCGGTAGACCCTCTTGCCTATTTACCTCGCTGAGTAGTTATTACACAATGGCGGCTTGATGATTACCTCTTTCTGTTTATCCGGCATATTGCTGTGGGCCTGTGAGTAAAGGCCTCAGTATGGAGTCGA
Organism: Zetaproteobacteria bacterium CG_4_9_14_3_um_filter_54_145; assembly: GCA_002791575.1. Classification (GTDB taxonomy): domain Bacteria; phylum Pseudomonadota; class Zetaproteobacteria; order Mariprofundales; family Mariprofundaceae; genus Mariprofundus. The sequence continues at coordinate 24,858 of PFXI01000014.1, forward strand.
TGTCTATTTATATGCGCGAGATTTCGCGCTATGAGTTGCTGACTGCTGCAGATGAAGTTGAGTTGTCTAAGCGCATTGCCGCCGGTGATGAGGAGGCGCGCCATTATATGGTGCAGGCCAACTTGCGACTGGTGGTCAAGGTTTCCCGCCGTTATATGAATCGCGGTGTGGCACTTGCGGATCTTATCGAAGAGGGGAACCTGGGGTTGATTCGGGCAGTGGAGAAATTCGATGCCTCCCATGGCTGCCGGTTTTCAACCTATGCTACCTGGTGGATTCGTCAGGCCGTTGAGCGCGCCATTATGAATCAGGCACGTACGATTCGGGTGCCGGTACATGTAGGTAAGGAATATAATGGCCTGATCAAGCACGCCAATCGTTTGCGATCATTACTCGGGCGTGAGCCGGATGCGACCGAACTTGCTGAGTCCATGGGTGTTTCGGCCGGACATGTGCAGGATTTGATGGGTACGGCCCTGCATACGGAGAGCGCCGATGTGGCGCTGCATGATGATGGCGACTTCACGTTGTATGATGTGACGGCAGACGACACCTCGGAATCGCCAGGTGATCATATGCAGACGATGTTGCGTAACGAGATGTTGCAGGTCTGGATGGATAAGCTGGATAAAAAGGAACGGGAAGTGGTTTACCTGCGTTACGGGCTTGGTGTGGGTGGTGAGCCGTGGACGCTGGAGATGATCGGTGAGCAGATGGGTGTTACACGTGAACGCATCCGCCAGATTCAGGTGCAGGCTTTGCAGAAATTGCGACGGATAGTGAGCCAGGAAAATATTGATTTTGAGGAGATACTTTGATGTCGACTTGTAGCAGGCCATGGCAGGATTATATCCGTGATGTGCCCGACTTTCCCAGGCCGGGCATTGTATTCAAGGATATTACGCCGCTGGTAGGAAACGGTGAGGCATTTTCCGCTGTGATATCAGAGATGGCGGCACTTATCGGTCCCGATGTTGATGCCATTGTCGGCATTGAAGCGCGTGGTTTTATCTTTGGTGCAGCGCTGGCACAAAAGCTGGGCCTTGGTCTGGTTACCGTGCGCAAGCCGGGCAAGCTGCCGGCTGATGTGCATTGCATTGAATATGAGTTGGAGTACGGCTTTGATCGTCTGGAGATCCACCGCGATGCGTTGAGTGTCGGTCACCGGGTAGTCATTGTCGATGATCTGTTGGCAACCGGTGGTACGGCGGCTGCGACCGTCAAGCTGATCGAGCAGCTGGGAGCCATCGTGGATGGCTGCCTGTTTGCCATAGAACTGGATTTTCTGCATGGTCGTTCGGCCTTGTCGGGAACCGCGGTAAAGAGCCTGCTGCATTATGCGTAACACGCCAGTACCTCTGCGGCTTGAGCAGAGTCAGTCGGGATATATGGCTAGGTAAAAAAAAGGGCTATTTCACCGTGCACAGTGCGGTCAATGCCGCTATGCTTCGAGGCCTCTGGAAAGATAGGCTTTCCAGCTGCGGTGCGCAAAGGCAAAAGTGTGCCGAACGATTCAATCGACCCATGCGTGGGTCACACGGAAGCCTGATATCATAAGGCTTCCTCTGGAAATGCTTATGCGTTTTCACCCGCCCTCGTAGCTCAGATGGATAGAGCGGCCGCCTCCTAAGCGGCAGGCCATGCGTTCGAATCGCGTCGAGGGCACCAGTTATCCGGTAGTTGTGCTTATTGCAGCTGCTGCAGAAGTGAAGAAAGGTGGAGCCGCGGTTTACCTTTCTGTGATGAAAAGTCGCATGTGAACGGCTTTTCAGATGTTTCATGATGAAAGAGGTTGATTATGGATGAAATACTGAACTCGTCGGTACCTGTGCTTATTGAAGATGAGATGAAGCGCTCTTATCTGGATTATGCAATGAGCGTGATCGTCGGGCGCGCCCTGCCCGATGCCCGTGATGGTCTGAAGCCGGTGCATCGGCGTATCCTCTTTGCCATGCAGGATTTGGGCTCAACCTATGACAAGCCTTTCAAGAAATCCGCGCGCGTGGTCGGTGACGTGATCGGTAAATACCATCCGCACGGTGACTCGGCTGTCTATGATGCCATGGTGCGTATGGCTCAGCCGTGGAGCATGCGCCACCTGCTGGTGGACGGGCAGGGCAACTTCGGTTCGGTCGATGGTGATTCGCCTGCGGCCATGCGTTATACCGAAGCACGCATGAGTCGTCTGGCTGGCGAGCTGCTGGCTGATATTGATAAGAATACCGTTGATTTCGGTCCGAACTATGATGAATCGATGCGCGAGCCCAAGGTGCTGCCGGCGCGTTACCCCAATCTGCTGATCAATGGTTCACAGGGTATTGCCGTTGGTATGGCGACCAATATTCCACCGCATAATCTTGCTGAAACGATCAATGCCACCATCGCGCTGGTGAATAACCCGGAGATTGATGATGATGAACTGATGCAGATTATGCCGGGTCCTGATTTCCCGACCGGCGGCTTTATCTATGGGCGCAGCGGCATCCGTAGTGCCTTTACCACCGGCCGCGGCTCGGTGACCATGCGTGCACGTGCGATTACAGAGCTGCATCCGCGCACCAAACGTCAGTCGCTGATTATTACAGAGCTGCCGTATCAGGTGAACAAGGCCAATCTGATTGAAAATATCGCCCATCAGGTGCGCGACAAGAAACTCGAAGGCATTTCCGATCTGCGCGATGAGTCGGATCGCGATGGCATGCGTATCGCTATCGAGCTGAAGAAGAATGAAATTCCGGAAGTGGTGCTGAATAACCTCTACAAACATACGCAGTTACAGTGCAATTTCGGCTGTAATCTGCTGGCCCTGCTGGATGGCCAGCCGAAGCTGTGCGGCGTGCGTGAGCTGCTGCTGCATTTTCTCGATCACCGTCGTCAGGTGGTCACACGTCGTTGCCTGTTTGATCTGGCCAAGGCTGAGGCCCGTGCCCATATTCTCGAAGGCCTGCTGATAGCGCTGGATCGTATTGATGAGGTGATCAAACTGATTCGTGCCAGCCAGACCGGGGCAGAAGCCAAGCTCGGCCTGGTGGATCATTTCGGTCTGTCCGATCTGCAGGCACAGGCGATTCTCGATATGCGCCTGCAGCGCCTGACCGGCCTTGAACGCGACAAGATCAAGGCTGAATATGATGAGATCCAGCTGCTGATCGGTCGCCTGAAAGCTATCCTGGCTGATGAAAAGCTGCTGATGAACGTGATTGTTGAAGAGATGGAAGCGGTTCGGGATAAATATGCCGATCCGCGTCGCAGTGAGATCATGGATGAAACGGCCGATCTCTCCGTGGAAGATCTGATCACCGAAGAGGATATGGTCGTCACGATCTCCAGTGAGGGTTATATCAAACGCAACGCGACATCTCTCTATCGTGCCCAGCACAGGGGTGGTCAGGGCAAGACTGCCATGGCAACCAAGGATGAGGATTTTGTCACCCAGCTGATGGTGGCCTCCACGCATGACTACCTGCTGTTTTTCTCCGATCAGGGGCGTGTGTTCCGTAAAAAGGTCTATGAAGTGCCGCAGGCAGGCAGTACGGCGCGCGGCAAGGCACTGGTGAATCTGCTGCCGGTGGAAAAAGATGAACATATTTCAGCTACACTGGCGATTCGTGAATTTGGTGATAACCAGTTTATTATCATGGCGACGAAGAATGGCGTGGTGAAGAAGACGCGTTTGTCTGAATATCAGAATATCCGCTCCAACGGCATCATTGCCATCAAGCTGGATGATGATGACGGCTTGATCAGTGTTGTCGTCTCCAATGGCGATCAGGATGTGATGCTGGCAGCCAGCGGCGGCAAGGCGATCCGCTTTGCCGAGTCCGATGTGCGGCCGATGGGGCGCTCAACACGCGGTGTTACCGGTATGCGCATGCCGGGTGGTTGCAAGTTGATCTCCATGACGCTGGTCTCGGATGATGCCACGCTGCTGGCCGTTTCCGAAAACGGCTTTGGTAAACGTACCTCCATATCGGAATACAATGTACAGAAGCGCGGCGGCCAGGGCGTATTTACGCTGAAAACCGGCGGGCGCAATGGTGATATGGTTGCCGCACTACTGGTGCTGGATGATGATCAGGTGATGATGATGACCGATAGCGGTCGACTGGTACGCATCCGTCTGAACGGTGTGTCGGTGATCGGGCGCAATACGCAGGGCGTGAAGCTGATTGGTTGCAAGGAGGGCGAGCGCGTGATTGGTGCTGTGCGCGTAGCTGAGCGGCCGGAAGATGATGAGGTCGAGGATGAGTTCATTGAAGGCGCCGAGCTTGCAGGTGATGAGCCGGTAGTCGGGACTGACGCAGCAATAGAAGATACTGCAGCTCAAGCGGAGGGCGATGATGATGCCGCTGGCGCAGAAGATGATGTTGAAGGTGATGATGCATGATAGACCGGCAGGCGCTACGGCGTGATTTTGAGGTCATGCAGGCGGCACTGGCCCGCCGCGGCCAGCATGTGGTGGATGAAGAGAGTGCCTGGGCGAAAGTGGCAAAACTGGATGCCCGGCAGCGTGAGCTGAAAACCGAATCGGAAACACTGCAGGCTGAACGTAATCGCGTATCCAAGCTGATCGGACAGAAGAAGGGTGCAGGTTTGGATGCATCTGCCGAGATGGCCGCCATGGGTGATGTTGCCCGTAAAAGTAAGGAGCTGGACACGCAGGCGCGGGATGCGGAAGCAGCATTTTCTGCCGCTCTGCTGGAAATCCCCAATCCGTTGCACGACTCTGTGCCGGATGGTACAAGCGAAGATGATAATGTTGAAATAAGCCGCTGGGGTACTCCGAGGCTGGATGCTGTGCCGCCGCATTGGGATATCGGTGTGGATCTCGGTATCCTGGATTTTGAGGCGGGTGCAACCCTTGCCGGCAGTCGCTTTACGGTTATGAAGGGCGCTGCTGCCCGCATGGAGCGTGCGCTGATGCAGTTCATGCTGGATCTGCATGCCGACAAACACGGTTATGAAGAGGTGTGGGTGCCTGCCATTGCCAACAGCAAGACGATGACCGGAACAGGACAGCTGCCGAAGTTCGCCGATGATCTGTACAAGCTGGAGGGAGAGGATGCCTATCTGATTCCAACAGCGGAAGTGCCGGTCACCAACCTCTATCAGGACAAGATTCTCAATGCTTCGGAACTACCCAAGCGTCATTGCGCCTATACACCCTGCTTTCGGCGTGAGGCGGGCAGTGCCGGTCGCGATGAGCGCGGTATTATCCGCCAGCATCAGTTCGACAAGGTGGAGCTGGTCCATATCACCACACCTGAGCGCGTGCTCTCCGATCTGGAAGAGTTGACTGCTCATGCCGAGGCCGTGCTGCAGGCGCTGGAACTACCTTATCGCAAGGTTGAGCTCTGCTGTGCCGATGTCGGTTTCTCATCGCAGAAGACCTATGATCTTGAGGTCTGGTTGCCGAGCCAGAACTGCTATCGTGAAATATCCTCCTGCTCTTCATTCGGCCAGTTTCAGGGTCGTCGAGCCGGTATCCGTTATCGGGAAGAGGGTGGTAAACCGCAGCCGGCAGCAACGCTGAATGGTTCGGGTTTGGCCATCGGCCGTTGTCTGGTCGCGGTGCTGGAAAACGGCTGGCAGAGCGATGGCTCCGTGCTGATTCCGCAGGTGCTGCAGCCCTATATGGGCGGTATGCAGCGTATTACGCCACGCTGATATCCGGCCCTGTTTTCCTGTGCCTGCAAAGTAACCACTATATAAATAAGGACTTGCGCAAACGCCACTGTCGGTACATGCTCTCGCCGGGGACTGTTGGGAAGGAATGGGCTTTGTTACTATAAGCTTCTGCCTTGTTTCAATGCCATTGTTTCTCATGTGAATGAATGATAGATGGTGAGAACCTCCATACTGTTTGAAGAGGAACTTCAACCGTGAACCGCTCACTTTTTGCGCGGGTAACGGAACGTAATGTGACCGGGTGTGGCTGCAATCGGCTGCTACCCTGTTACAATGGGGAGTATGCATGGCAAGAGCTCAATGCTTCAGTCTGATGGCAGCGGCGCTGCTGGGAGCGCTGTTTACATCACCGCTACAGGCCGCGGAAGCAAGGGCCGATACAGGCGGGCTTGTAACATCGCTGGATAGTGATCTTTCGTTGCTGTTTGAGGAAGATGATCTCTTCATCTCGGCCAGCCAGTCGGCCCGAACCTTGGGTAAGGCGCCTGCTATCGCTACGGTTATCACTGATAAACAGCTACAGGATATGGGAGCCCGCAATATTTTCGATGCGCTGGTGACCGTACCGGGCTTTGGCTACAGCTATCAGAACACCATATCTACTGAATCCAATATCGAAGTGCGCGGCATCAAGAATCACATGGAGAAGGTGTTGCTGATGATTGATGGTCACCGCATCAATAATCCGTTCTTTGGCAGTTTTAACCACCTGTTCGATGAATTTCCGATTGAGCAGATCAAGCGTATCGAGGTGATTCGCGGCCCTGGCTCCGCCCTGTATGGCGCCAATGCCTTTGTCGGCGTTATCAATATCATCATGAAGAAACCGGGCGATCTTGCTGGTGCGCAGCTCAAGGGCGGAGCCGGCAACAACAGTCGCAGTCATGGTAACATGCTTATAGGCACGGGTAGTGCTGATGCGGGCTTTATCGCCTCCTATGACCGGCTCGATACAAAAGGCAGCAGGCGATTTATCGCATCAGATGCACTCGGCAACAGCGGCTATACCCATTTCTGGCGTTCGACCGATACGGCTCATCTGATCGCAAGCGTCGATAAGTTCACCTTTACAGGGCTCTATCTCGATAAACGGCGCGGTACGCCGCTCTCCATCACCAATATGATCGATACCCGCACCCGCACCAATAACAAACAAGCTTATGGCACAGTTCAGTACAAGGATGAGATCGGTGATGCCCATCTTGAGGCGACGCTTGGCATCGACCAGTTTGAGTGGAATACGGAGTGGCAGATCAACCTGCCGGGCTTCACTACCGGTCATCCGCTACTGAAGAATCGGACCTACTCGGCAGAGATGCGCTTGCAATTCACACCTGTCGAGGAGCATAACCTGACCGTGGGCCTGGCGCAGGAGTTCCAGCGTCAGTTTGATGTCAGACACATTGTTAACAATGTCGATGTCTCTGCAGTGTTCAATCATAATAAACCGGCCAAACGTCAGATCTCTGCGGTATATGCGCAGGATGAATGGGATATCAGGAACAATCTTACACTGACTACCGGGATCCGTTTTGATCACTATAATGACTTCGGCAATACCACCAACCCGAGAGCTGCGCTGGTCTGGTCTGCATCCGACAGTGTTGATGTCAAACTGCTCTATGCCAGCGCTTTTAGAGCCCCCAGCTTCCTGGAGATGTATGAGATCAACAATCCTGCATCAGTTGGAAATCCGAACCTGCAGCCGGAAAAGATGCGTACCATTGAGGCTGGCGTTGTATGGAGAATAACGCATAACTATCAGTTGAGCGCCAACCTGTTTCATAACCGCTTTAGCGAGAGGATTGTGCAGACTGCACCACTAACGATCAACTCCGGTGGCGCAAACATCTGGGGTGGAGAGGCGGAGTTCAAGGCCGACTGGCAGGAGCACCTCTACGGTTATGTGAATTACTCCTACCAGAAATCGAAAGATAGCCAGACCCAACTTGCTTTGCCGGATGTGCCGCAGCACCGGATTCGAATCGGCGTTAACGCCGGCCTGTTTGATGATTATCTGAATCTGAATACGGCTTTGCGCTGGAACAGCCGGCGTATGCGTGCGCCGGGTGATACACGCGCGCCAATGCCGGCTACGACTGTAGTCGATACGGCTGTTTCCACCGATCAACTGATGAAAGGGCTGAAGGTATCCTTGAGTGCACATAACCTGCTCGATGCCGCAATCTATGATCCGTCACCCGCAACGGTCGCTAATGGCTACCCGCGTCCGGGGCGCACTTATTTAGCAGAAATGGAGTACACGTTCTGATGCCAAAGTTTTTTCCTCCTCGCCCAAAACAGGAGTCCATACGCACGACGATTTGCCATGAAACAGCATCAGCGAGCAACCCGTTCGTTGCCGGAAAGACATTGTGGCATGGTTATGATGCTCAAAAGCTGTGTGGCAACTATGGCTGGACAGAGATGCTCTTTCTCATGTCGCAAGGAGAGTTGCCAACGACCAAGCAGAACGATTTGTTGAATAAAACCATGGCTTTTCTGGCCAATCCAGGCCCCCGCGATGCAGGCGTGCGTGCCGCTATGAACTGTGGTTTAGGTAAAACACCGTTACCAACCATCCTGACGACAGGCTTAACCGTAAGGGGTGGTATGGCAGAAGGTGCGATGCATGTCGAGGCTGCCATGCGGTTTCTGAATGGTCGGTTGCCAGCGGGTGAGGCGTGCTCCGCTGACCAGCCTGACTATGCAGGTGTTTTGATTCACAACTACCGGCAATTCTGGCGTGAGCACAAAGATGATGAGGTTGTGCCATGGCCTGAGATTCCGCCCGGGTTCGGTCATCATTATGGCGAAAGGGACAGTAGAGCGATAAAACTGATGGACCTGATCAACGATCAGTGCAGCGATATGTTGAGGCTGTCACGGGCGCTTGAAACAGTTTTATCACGGGATGAAGTGTCGGTTTATCTGACGCTGCCGGGCGTGGTTGCAGCAATTTTATGCGGACTCGGTTTTAGCCCTGAACATGGCGCAGGTGTATATATGATTGCCGGTTCTGCCGGTATTCTGGCACACGGCATAGAGCAACTGCCCCGCAGCTGGAATGAATATCCATTCTGGGCAGATGCCTCCTATTATAACTATGAGGGCCCTGAACCTACGAAGAAAGTAGGGGATGTAACATGAGTTGGGCCAGATTTGCTGAACACAGGGATCGGGTAACATCCAAATCCGGCGGGTGGACAATTGGTGGGGAGACAACGCTGCATGGTTACAGTATCCATCAGGAGCTAACTCATCAGGCGTCATGGATGCAGGCTCTCCTTCTATCCATAACCGGTCGACTCTACGACGAAAAACAGGCCCGTCTCATTGAGGCTATCTTTGTTGCAACCGGATATCCTGATCCGCGCCTTTGGTGTAATCGTATCGTCGCTCTTGCCGGTAGTGCTCAGTGTCCTGCCGGGTCAGCTTTGTCAGCAGGGGTGGCAAGTGCTGAGGCTAAAGTGTACGGGGGGCAGGCGGAATATTACGCGGCCAGAGCCTTTGCAGAATGCCATCGTATCTTTCAGCAACAGGGTGACGATGCTCTTTTCACTCATATGAAAGCTGTGCTGAAAAAAGAGCGCGTGATGTTTGGCTTCGGGCGTCCGCTTACACGCGTGGAGGAGCGGATCGGGCCCATTGAAAAAATGGCCAAAGAGATGGGGATCAAGGATGGGCCACATTTAACAACCGTTAAGCATATGGAAGGCATGTTAAAGCGTTACCGTCTCATTCTTAATTTTGCAGGTTACGCAACAGCTCGTTTGCTGGATCTGGGACTGACAGCACATCAAGTGCATCAGTTTCTGACAGTCTGTTTCTATATCGGTATGCCACCGTGCTATAGTGAAGCGTTTGAAAATGAACCGGGTACGTTTCTGCCGATTGCGTGTGAAGATATTCTCTATGCAGGGCTGGCTGAGCGGGACGTGCCTGTATGATCACGGAGGAATTGCTTCCCGCTGAGGTCACAGCCAGCGAGGACAGTTATCAGTATGGCGACCTGCTTATTCACTATCTGGAAAAAGAGGGTGTGAATTATGTATTCGGTATTCCCGGTGGCGCGCTTGAGCCGGTCTACAATGCACTGGCGCGATCAGAAGCCAGGGGTGGTATTCAACCGATTCTGACAAAACATGAGCAGGGTGCGGCCTTTATGGCGGATGGTTATGCTCGGGTAAGCGGTCGCCTTGGTGTCTGTTGTGCGACAACAGGGCCGGGTGCGAGCAACCTGTTTGCCGGCGTTACCACCTCTTATGCCGACTCGATTCCGGTGCTGGCACTGACTGCCCAGATTCCGATCAGAAACTTCGGAAAAAATGCATTCCAGGACTCATCGCATGAAGGCGTCGATATGGTCGAGGTGTTCAAGAGGTGTACGCGCTATAGCGCTCTGGTGCTTAATCCCAAGATCGCGAATGATATGTTTCGCAAGGCGATTCGGGTGGCTATGTCCGGCAAACGGGGCCCGGTACACCTGAGTCTGCCGTCGGATGTGATGGCTGAAGTTGTCGATAAACTGCCGCTGTCGCACTCCATGAGCAGTTGTTACGTGCAGCCGAACTACTTTGATCGCAATGCGGTGAAGGAGGCGGCAAGGCTGATCTCCCGTGCCCGCAAGCCGGCGATGCTTGTGGGCAGCGGGTCTGTCTGGTCCGGGGCCGCAGAAAAGCTGAAAGAGCTGGCAGAATTACTGACCATTCCTACGGCAACAACCCCCAAGGCCAAGGGTACGTTTCCGGAGGATCATGAACTGGCTCTGGGCTGCTTCGGTTTTGGCGGCTCACCGTGCGCAGATACCTATCTGCTCGATCCGGACGTGGATGTGCTGCTGGCAGTCGGTACCAGTTTCAATGAGTGGGCTACCAATGGCTGGAGCGACAGACTGGGGCAGGGGCGTACCATCATCCAGATTGATATTGATCCATATCAGTTCGGCCGCCACTACGAATCGGTTGTGGCCCTGACCGGTGATGCCAGTGCTGTGCTTAATGAGATGTTGCATGAGCTGGCTCGCGTCCACCGGGTGAGCGCAATGGAGCGAGATATGCGCAGTAAGCGCTTTGCCGGTTTCAAGTTGCATACCCCGCTCTCAGTCCCGTTTGATGCAGGCAGCAATCTTGATGGCCTGATCAAGCCGCAACAGCTGATGCTCGATATTCGCCATGCCGTGCCGGCTGAAAGTATCTTTTTTGTCGATATAGGCAATAACCTGGCCTGGGCTCTGCACTACTTACCGGCCATCCGTCCCGGTACATTTTTTGCGGCGCTCGGTTTCTCCTGCATGGGTTACGGTGTCGCCGGCGCCATCGGTGGTAAATTGGCTGCAAAAGAGAGGCCGGTGATCGCCATTGTTGGCGATGGTGGTTTCCTGATGAATGGCATGGAGGTGGCAACTGCGGTCAATTACAATATCGCTGTGATATGGATTGTGCTGAATGACAGTGGTCTTGGTATGGTACGTCATGGCCAGCGTATGTCTGAAAATGCGATGGAGACTTCGCATGCATTTATCCAGCTGAACTTTGCCCAGCTGGCTGAGTCGCTTGGTGCGGTGGGGGTACGTATCGATCAAGCCGGACAACTGAATCAACAGCTGATGCAGGAACTTATCGGCATGAATAAACCTGTGGTTATTGATGTGTTAATTGATCCGGATGAAGTGCCTCCGATTGGCAGCAGACTGAGTGCGCTTAAAGAGATTTATAGTGAGATATAAGCAGTTAGCCGCCGCACTGCTTGTTGTCTGCTCAATAGTTGCAAGTGCAGTTGCGAAGGAGGTCGTGGTCGTACTCGATCCCAATGTACGCCCCTATGTCGAGGCCGTGGCCGGATTCAAGCAGGTCTCCAATATGACCATCAAGGTGTTCAATCGCCGGGATGACGGGGATTTGAGTGATGAACGGGCCCTGATTGCTGCCATTCGCGCCCGCAAACCCGATCAGATTCTGGTGCTGGGCTCTGAAGCAATGACAGCACTGGCCGGAGAGATCACTGATATACCGATATTGTTCAGCATGGTATTGAGCCCTCAGGACACATGGAAAAATAAACCGAAGAACCTGACCGGTGTCACTATGAGTGTGCCGCCACAGAGACAGATGCAAGTGCTTGCAACCCTGTTTCCTGATCTGAAGTTTGTGACCTCTGTCTACAGCCCTGACCAGAACACCCTGCTGCTGCGTCAGGGAGAGGAAGCTTGCAGTGCGTTGCATATGAAGCTGATCACCGCGCAGGCAGGTTCCACCACCGAGGCGATCGTGCAGGTTGAGAAGCTGCTCGCCAGCCATGAAGTGTACTGGATGTTGCCGGATCAATTGATGCGCTCCAGGGATGTGATTCGTTATCTGTTTTTTACCGCCCGAGAGAAACAAAAGGTATTGATCGGACTTTCCGATAAATATGTGCGTGCAGGAGCGCTGTTTGCATTCACCGTACAGAATGAGGCACTTGGACGTCAGGTGGCAGCGTTGTCAAACCGCATGTTGGCAGAGGGGAGCAGGGGAAACTATCCTGTCGAGATGGCGCATGAAGCCGACCTGTCAATCAATATGAAGGTGGCGAAGAACCTAGGCATTAGCGTGCCTGATGCGCTGCTTGCGCAGGCCAGGGTACTCTATTGAGAACCGCGCTGTTGGGCTTCGGCGCCAGAATTTACCTGCTGGTCGCTATCCTGATCATCGGGATTATGGCCGCGGCGGCCAGCTATTTTCTTGTCACACAGAACCGGGCACTGAAGGAAGCGCTGACCGAACAGGCCAGATCACTCTCTGAAAGCCTTGCTGAAGGTATGCGTCTGGGTGTGCTGCTTGAAGATAGGGAGTATGTGCGGCAGGTAGCCTCCGGCATTCTGGGGCTGCCCAACATCCTCTATATCGATGTTTATCTCGGCAGTGGTGATCTGCTGCAACAACTGGGTGAAATGAAACATCAATTGCTTGTGCCGGATGCCGCATTCAGGGAAGCATCGCTGTCGGGCTTTAATATAGGCGACGAGGTTGATGGAGGAAAAGAGAAGGGGTACAGGGACTTCATGGTGCCGGTGCGCTTTGATGAGGGCAGTAGAGAAGTGGCCGGTTTTGTGCGCATTGGCCTCTCTACGGCCTCAATCAGCAGAAAGTGGCAGGAGACACTGGTAACAACGGCCTGGGCAACACTGGCGCTGGTGCTGCTGGCCTGCTTGCTGATATACCCGCCGATGCGGCGCATGATCAGGCCGATAGAGGCACTATCGCTGGGGGCGCTGAGGATTGGCCAGGGTGACCTGGATTTTAAACTTGCTGTTCAGCGCGATGATGAAATCGGGCAGCTGGCGGTTAATTTCAATGAGATGGCCATGTCGCTGCGCAAGCAAAACGCAGAGATTCAGGATAAAACAGTCAAACTGGAGGCGTCGGAAGGCAAGTTCAGGCAGTTATTTGAGAATATCGGGCAGCCGCTCTATATCAATACGCTGGACGGGCGTTTGCTTGACTGCAACCAGGCCATGGTCGATCTGTTTGGCTATGCCAGTCGGGATGAGATGATTGAGACAGTACAGGATGGTAGGCAGCTTTTTGCCGACGCCAGCAAGCGTAGTGAAGTGTTGGCAGAGCTGCTGGCTAACGGCGAGATCAAGGAGAAAGCTGTTGAATTCAAACGCCGGGACGGAACGATTCTGAAGACCCTGGTGACCTCGAGAGTCCGTACCGATGATACGGGGGAAATCATTGGCTCTGAAGGACTGATCCAGGACGTGACGCAGATGCGCAGCCTGGAAGAGCAACTGTTTCATGCCCAGAAAATGGAGTCGATCGGCACACTGGCAGGTGGCATCGCCCACGATTTTAATAACCTGCTGGCTGCAATTCTGTCATCGGCAGAGATGGCCAGGATGAAAATTGACGACAGGCCCAGTGTTGAGCGCTATATCAATACGATTACGAAGGCATCCAATCGTGCGGCCGAGCTCACGAAAGGTCTGCTCGGTTTTGCCAGAAAAGGTAAAACAAGGGTTGAAGAGGTCAATGTCGGCGTGCTAGTCAGCGAGCTTGAATCTCTGCTTCGCGAGACAATAGATCGAAGTGTCGGTATATATACAGATATTCCTGCCTCACTGTGGCCTGTCAGAGGTAACCCTTCCCAGATTCATCAGGTGTTGCTTAATCTGTGCGTGAACGCCAGAGATGCGATTCTCGAAGCAGGTGGGCGTGAATTGAGTATTTCACTGCGTAATACAGTGATTGATCAGGATTTCGTCGATGCCCATGCCACCGCAATTTGCGGCGCATATGTGCAGATAGACGTGCATGATGATGGCTGTGGTATCCCGGAGCATATCCGGGAGCAGATTTTCGAACCGTTTTTTACCACCAAGGAGGTTGGTAAGGGTACCGGTCTGGGGTTGGCTACAGTGTATGGTATCATCAAAAGTCACAATGGGTTTCTCTGTCTGAATAGCAAAGAGGGGAAAGGCACGACGTTTCATATCTATCTGCCTGCTGCCATCGATGACGGGGTGATTCTACCTGAGGCAGCAACGCTCCGGCATATGCCAAATGTAGCGCCTGTCGGTTCAGGACAGGAAGGCGCTGTTACCATTCTCTTTGTTGATGATGAGGAGATTCTGCGTCTTGTCGCTTTCGAGTTTTTGCAAGAGATGGGTTACCATGTGTTGATTGCCGAGAATGGTAAGCAGGCGCTGGAGTTGATTGCCGGCCAGATCGGTATGATTGACCTGGTGGTGGTGGATCTGATGATGCCGGTGATGGGTGGTGAAGAGGTGCTGAAGGTGGTCAAGCGTGATCATCCCGGGATTCCGGTCATTATTGCATCAGGATATTCTGCCAACAGCCTGCAAAAGAACCTGGCCACTCAGAATTATGATGGGTTCCTGGAAAAGCCTTATGACCTGAGCCATTTTGGCAGGGTGATTGAAGGCTTGCTGAGTAGTCGTTGAACAGGCGTTGGCATGCATGCTGCGCCTGTTTTGTTATTGTATTCGAGTTTTTCGCGCCACCTGTTGCAGGAATACCCTGTGATGGACGGCTCTCCAGCACTGTATGGCCGCTTGCAGAAGCCTGTGCTTGGGTATCGAGGGGTCTGGCTGTAGCATTCGCGCATGTCGAAGAGATTACCTATTCTCGGTCGCCCGAGAGGTTCCCTGCCATTTGCTCCTGAGGGGTGGCCATTTATTATGCCAACCGCGATTGCGATGGTTGCAACCTGGTTGTTATGCTGGTCTGCTACAGCGACCATACTGCTGCTGTTGCTGGCCTTTATGGTCAACTTCTTTCGCGATCCTGAGCGCGACACGCCAAAGGGTGAGGGGCTTTTCGTCTCTCCTGCTGATGGCAAGGTGATACGCGCGGAGTTGACCGATGATGGTCACTACCGGGTTGATATCTTCATGAACGTATTTAATGTGCATGTGAACCGTGCCCCGATGGCTGGGCGCATCACACATATGCAGTACTTCCCGGGCAAGTTCGTCAATGCTAGTTTTGATACAGCCAGTGAAGAGAATGAGCGCAACCGCTTTGAGATGGAGTGCGAAGATGGCACGCGTATTGCCTTTACCCAGATATCCGGGCTGATCGCCCGTCGTATTGTTTCCTATGTGGAAGTGGGTGATAAAGTGGGTGCGGGCGAGCGTATCGGCATGATCCGCTTTGGCTCACGGGTGAATTGTGAAATTCCTGCAGACTATGCACTGCAGGTAAAAAAGGGCGAGATGGTAACGGCCGGTCTTACCGTGCTAGCCAGCCGCACGGAGCATGGTGTGAATACGGGTGAATCATCAGATGACTAAATTGAAAGAACGTATGGGACGTCGCGGTGTATATGTGCTGCCCAGCCTGTTTACTACGATGGGCCTGTTTTCCGGTTTTTATGCCCTGATTGCAGCGGTGCAGGGGCGCTATGAACTTGCCGCCTGGGCCATTTTGGCGGCGGCAGTATTCGATATGCTTGATGGTCGTGTCGCGCGCTTATTGCATGCCGAAACGGCATTTGGCGCTGAATATGATTCGCTTTGCGATATGGTCTCTTTTGGTATTGCCCCGGCGGTACTGATCTATCTGTGGGCTCTGATTCACCTGCCGGCAGACCTGCACAAGCTGGCCTGGCTGGGAGCCTTCTTTCTGGTGGCGGGTGCAGCAATCAGACTGGCTCGATTCAACGTGCAGCTGGAGTGTCAGGACAAGCGCTATTTCCAGGGCCTGCCTACACCGGGTGCAGCGCTGTTGATTGCGACTGCCGTACTCTACCATGAAAACGGCGGTTTTGAGCCGTATCCCTGGTTATGGCTGGCGATTTCAATGTTTTTGGCATGGTTGATGGTCAGCGATGTGCGTTTTATGTCCGGCAAGGATATCGATCTGAAAAAACGCCGTTCAACCGGCGTACTGGTGCTGATGGTCCTGATCGTTGGTCTGGTCATGATCGATCCGTATCGCGTGCCGTTCACGGTACTGCTGGCTTACAGTCTGCATGGGCCGATGCTCAGTCTGTGGCAGAACTGGCGCCTGGGACGTTATCGCCGCCTGCGTAAAATCAAGAAAGCGGAACGGGCAGCGCGGCAAACCGAGACGCCGAACAGTGACGATCAAAACGGCCCTGTTTGACCACGCCGATATAAACTGCTTGAATACCGCGCATGAATCACTACACGCATACATCTGTTTTCGCACGTCAGTACCTGCTACTGCGACTATGTCTGTGTGTCTGCTGAACGCGTTTCAGTAACAGATATACAGGCCGCGCTTACCCCGCGGCCTTTTTTTGTGCCTTGTTGTAGTTGCCAACCCAGAGGAGAAGGAAATGAGCGACCGTATTTATATTTTTGATACCACCTTGCGCGATGGCGAACAGTCGCCGGGCTGTTCAATGAATATTGACGAAAAAATACGTGTGGCGCATGCGCTGGCCACGCTCGGTGTCGATATCATCGAGGCGGGCTTTCCGATTGCCTCTCCGGGTGATTTTGAAGCAGTACATCGCATAGCCACAGAAGTGCATGGGCCCACGATTGCCGGCCTGGCGCGGGCGGCCGAGGGCGATATCCGGCGCGCCGCAGAGGCAATCAAACCTGCCGGTGATCGCGGGCGTATACATACCTTTATTGCCACCAGTCCCATCCATATGGAAGCAAAATTACGCATGACACCGGAGCAGGTGGTTGAACGCGCTGTGCATGCGGTGAAGCTGGCCCGTTCGCTGGCGCCGGAAGTGGAGTTCTCGGCTGAGGATGCCGGACGCTCCGACATCGACTTTCTCTGCCATATTGTCGAATCGGTGATTGCCGCCGGCGCGCGCGTGATCAATATTCCCGACACCGTGGGTTATATGACACCGGATGAGTTTGGCTACCGTATACGTACATTGATCGAGCGTGTGCCGAACTCCGATCAGGCGATCTTCTCGGTGCATTGCCATAATGATCTGGGTCTGGCTGTGGCCAACTCACTGGCAGCTGTCGAAAATGGTGCGCGTCAGGTGGAGTGCACGATGAACGGACTCGGTGAGCGTGCTGGTAATGCAGCGCTCGAAGAGATTGTTATGATCATGAAGACCCGTTCGGATCGTTACGATGTCGAGATGGGTATTGATACCACCAAGATTGTACCAACCTCGAAGCTTGTCTCGCAGATTACAGGTATGCCGATTCAGGCCAATAAGGCAATTGTCGGTGCCAATGCGTTTGCACATGAGTCCGGTATTCATCAGGACGGAATGCTCAAGCACAAGAAGACCTACGAGATCATGACACCGGAATCGGTAGGCTGGCGCACCAACCGTATGGTACTCGGCAAGCACTCCGGGCGCGCAGCCCTGAAGGCGCGCTATGTCGAGTTGGGTATCGAAATGGATGATGAACGTCTGGTTGCCATATTCGACCGGTTCAAGGTTCTGGCAGACAAAAAGAAAGATATCTTTGATGAAGATCTGATGTCGATCCTCTCTGATGATGCCAGCGATCAGCCTGAGCGTATCAAGCTGATCAGTCTGCATGCGGCATCCGGCACCAATGATGCGCCGGTTGCGGCCGTTGAGCTGGAGATCGAGGGTGTGCGTCACAAGGCGACAGCTGAAGGTGATGGCCCGGTGGACTCGGCATTCAAGGCGATCCAGTCGCTGGTTGAGCCCAATGGCACGCTGCTGCTCTATGCGGTGAATGCGATTACTGCCGGCACTGATGCACAGGGTGAAGTAACCGTGCGCTTGCAGGATGGCGAGAGGATCATTAACGGGCAGGGGGCGGACACCGATATTATCGTTGCTTCGGCCAAGGCGCTGATTGCAGCGCTGAACAAAATGCCTGATATGCATGCCAGAGCCGTGCACGCGCAGTACTCGGGCGTTTAAAGTCAATTGAACGGATAAAAAAGGCGGGCATATGCCCGCCTTTTTCATGGCTAGATGGCACCCTTACCTTGTTTCAAGCAGCGCTGCATGCGCTGCGGCAAGGCGCGCAATCGGCACGCGCGGTCCTGAGCAGGAGACATAGGTCAGACCGATATTGTGGCAGAAGCGGATCGAGGCGGGGTGACCGCCATGTTCGCCGCAGATGCCGATCTTCATGCCCGGTTTAACGGCGCGTCCCCAATTAACAGCCAGTTCCATCAGTTTGCCCACACCGTGTGCATCCAGCACTTCAAACGGATTGTCCTGCAGAATACCCGTCTCGTTATACATCGGCAGGAACTTGTTTTCCGCATCCTCACGTGAGAATGAGAAGGTGGCCTGGGTCAGATCATTGGTGCCGAAGCTGAAAAAGTCTGCTTCCTGAGCCAGTTGGTCGGCACGCATACAGGCGCGCACAACCTCCATCATCGTACCGAATTTGAATACCGGTGTAATGCCCTCTGCCTGTTCAACCTCATGTTTGATCCTTTCCACATGCACCCTGATACTCTTCAGCTCTTCGGATGTGCAGACCTGCGGAATCATGATCTCCGGATGGACGACGACACCGGCTTTCTGACATGCACAGGCCGCTTCCAGCACTGCACGAATCTGCATGGCGTAGATCTCCGGAAAGGTGATGCCGAGCCGTACGCCGCGATGACCAAGCATAGGGTTAACCTCGAACAGGGAGCGTACCTTCTTCAGGATAGCTTCCTTTTTTTCGATCGCTTCATCGACAAGAGAGGAGTCAGCCAGCTGTTGGATGGGCGCTATTTTACCGTTTAAATTGGAGAGCAGGCTGAGTGTTGCAGTCAGCACCTCAGAACCGCGCATGGTATCCTTCAAATGTTTCAGCTGGATCAGGTCATCCAGCAGCTGGTTTTCCGAAGGCAGAAACTCGTGGATAGGCGGATCAAGCAGACGCACGGTCACAGGGTTCGGTGACATGGTTGTAAACAGTTCAATAAAATCCTGACGCTGGATAGGCAGCAGTTTGTCCAGAGCCGACTGGCGCTGCTCCAGTGTGTCGGAGACTATCATCTCCAGTACAATAGGCAGGCGTTCCGGGGCATTAAACATGCGCTCTGTCCGGCACAGTCCGATACCCATGGCGCCATAGCGCAGTGCACGTTCAGCATCTTCCGGAATGTCCGCATTGGCCATGACCTTTAAGCGAGCCCGTTCATCTGCCCAGCCCAGCAGGGTCTTGAGCTCATCAGAGAACTCCGCCTCAACGGTCGGAACGGCACCGAGATAGACGTTGCCGGAGGTGCCATCAATGGTAATGATATCACCCTCTTTAATGACAACATCGCCGATATGTGCCCGACGGGCCGCGACATCCACCTCAATACCATCGGCACCGGCCACACAGGGCTTGCCCATGCCGCGTGCAACCACGGCTGCGTGGCTGGTTTTGCCACCACGCGATGTGAGGATGGCCTCGGAGACAAAAAAGCCGTGGATATCTTCCGGTTTTGTCTCCTCGCGCAGCAGAATCAGCGGTCTGCTATTGGCGCTCTTCTGCGCCACAGCGCGATCGGCATCAAACACCACATGGCCGCATGCAGCACCGGGGCTGGCCGGCAGGCCGGTTGCCAGCGGGGTGACATCGGCATCGGGGTCCAGACGGGGAAAGAGCATCTGCTCCAGTGATGCCGGTGCAATGCGCAGCAGGGCCTGCTCCTTGTTGATTAACCCCTCGGCCACCAGCTCAACCGAGGTGCGAACCATGGCCTGGGTGTTCATTTTGCCGTTACGGGTTTGCAGGCAGTAGAGGATTCCCTTCTCAATGGTGAATTCAAAATCCTGAACCTCGGCGTAGTGGGTCTCGAGTTTGCTGCGCAACTCTTCCAGCTGACGATAGATATCCGGCATCTCGTCACGCATCTGGGCAATCGGTTTGGGCGTGCGGATACCTGCAACCACATCTTCGCCCTGGGCATTGACCAGATATTCGCCATAGAAGACATTTTCGCCGGTACCCGGATTGCGGGTGAAGGCTACGCCTGTTGCACAGTCGTTGCCGCGATTGCCGAATACCATGGTGCATATGTTGACAGCCGTACCATTGGCCATGTCCGGCGTGATGTTGAATTCGCGACGGTAGTCGACCGCGCGCTTGCCTGACCAGGAGCCGAGCACCGCCTTGATGGCCAGATCCAGCTGTTCATACGGATCTTCAGGAAAGGGGTGTCCGGTCTGGCCATGTACAACATCCAGGAATACCTCGGAAATCTCTTTCAAATTCTCAGCCGATAGCCCGACATCCTCCTTGACGCCTTCCCGCTTTTTGATCGCCTCAAACGGCTCGTCAAAGTGCTCATCGGCAATGCCGAGTGCCACCTTGCCGAAGAGCTGGATAAAGCGGCGGTAGGCGTCATAGGCAAAACGCTCATCACCGGTCTGTTCGATTTCGCCCTGCAGTGTATCGCTGTTCATGCCGAGATTGAGAATGGTATCCATCATGCCGGGCATGGATATGGCTGAGCCTGAGCGTACCGATACAAGCAACGGGTTATGGGCATCGCCAAAGCCCTTACCGGTCACCGCTTCCAGTGCGCGCATCTGCTCCTTCACCTGCTGCATGACGCCTTCCGGCAAGTTGTTGCCCAGTTCCAGGTAGTTCAGGCATGCCTCGGTGGTGATAGTGAAACCCGGTGGTACATTCAGACCGATCTGTGTCATCTCGCACAGGTTCGCACCCTTGCCGCCAAGCAGCATTTTATTATGGCCGTCCCCTTGTACAAAAGAGTACACGTATTGATTTGCAGAGTCTGTCATCAGAATTCTCCAGAGTAGTCTTGTTTTTACAAACAGGCGGGAAGATGTCAGTCAGAGTCAGCAGCCTTCCCCTTGGGCATCATTGTATACCTTTTGTTGGCTATGGAAAACCTCTGGGCGGCTAAAATTTGCGCGTGGTGATGGGGTGGAATAACGTGACGTGCATGATGCGGAATCTATCATCATACGGCTCATTCAGCCTGACCCGGCAGCAGCTGTTTGGCCTGCTCCTATCCTTGACGACCAGCGCAATGGCGCTCCTGCCGCGGGCCTTGCAGGGCAGCAGAATGGGAGGATACGACGGTATTTACGAACAGTTCAGCTTATGCATCATCGGCAACCGGTGACATGCCGCCGCTTTTGATATGGATATCCCGCTGCGGGTATGGAATGGTGATACTGTGCTGTTTGAAGGCGCGCCAGATCGCCAGATTGACCTCGGAGCGAACGCCGCCGATACCGTTTTCGGGGTCCGATATCCAGATCCGTAATTCCAGCACGATACCGCTGTCGCCAAAGTCGACCAGACGACATAGCGGTAGCGGATCCTGCAGTACGCGAGCAGATGTGTGTGCGCAGTCGAGCATCAGCTGCATGGCCTGTTCAGGATCGTCATTGTAGCTGATCTGGATGCGAATCTTTACACGTATATTATGGTCTGAATAACTCCAGTTGATCACCTCGGAAGTAACCAGATTCTCGTTGGGAATCAGTGTCTCCACGCCATCGCGATCACGCACGACTATATAGCGTGCTCGCAGCTCCTGTACCCAGCCGAACTTGTCGCGCACTGTAATGACATCACCGGGTTTGATCGAGCGGTCAAAGAGCAGGATGAAGCCGCTGATAAAATTACTCGAGATACGTTGCAGTCCGAAGCCGATGCCTACACCAACGGCACCACTGAAGACGGTGAGCGCTGTCAAATCGATGCCTGCGGCATCCAGTGCAATCAAAATGGCGACGGCAATCAGGAAGAATTTACTGAACTTGGCGAGCGCCACCTGCGCGCTGCTGCTGATATGGGCGGAACGGTTCAGCCGCAACTCAATCGCCTTGGCCAGCCATAGCGCCAGTATCCAGAACAGCACGATTGTCATACACAGCTTGAGTATCAGCAGCAGCGAGATGCGGCTATCGCCAAGGTGGAATGCCAGACTATCCAGCGCCCCCAGTACACTCGGCAACCAGCTCAGCAGATGCAGTGCTACCAGCGCCCAGGCGATAAAAGCCACAGCATTTTCCCACGCCTTGATCAGAGGCCCCGGTGTGAAAACCTTGCGTAGTAAATAGACGCTGATGCGAATGACCGCCAGTGACAGCAGCAGTGGTGTGGCAATTTCCAGCAGGGGTGTCTGAATCGTTGAATATTTGAGGATGGCCTGCCCGACCAGTGTGATCATCAGCATGGAGAGTGGGAACTGTATGCGCTCAAGACTTTTCAGTGAAATTTTGCGCAATCGATTGGCGCTGCTGCGCTCAGCTTCCTGTTCGGTGGAGCGCTTCAGGATAAAGCGAATCGCCTGTGCGCTCATGACAGCCAGTGTCAGGATGAGCATCTGCCACCAGAAGTTGTGTTGCTGAATCAATATGAGCCACTCTGATGCGTTTTGGCGGATGCTTTCAAGCATGTCAGCTCCATGGATATGCGATTTCTATCCCGCCCACCATTAGAAAGGTGTTTTGAAGATTGTGCAACTGTTTTCTCAGATCTGTTACATTTGACATAACTGTCATAATCGTCAATTCTCTGCCCTGATTTTTATCAGAGAGGGGGATCTCCTGTGACGTTGATAACAACAGGCAAGGCCGCCCGCATCTGCGGGGTCGGACTGAATACCATCAAGAGCTGGATCAAGGGTGGCCATATCAGGGGGATTCAGTTGCCCAGCGGCCACTGGCGCATTCCGGTCACGGAACTGGATCGTTTTCTGGCAACGTCTGTGTTGGCTGCAAAGGTGCGTAAAATTGCTGATCCCGAGATCAGCATGCCGAGCACAAAGCGCTCTCGTGTGCTGGTGGTGGATGATGACCCGCATATGCATGCCTTTGTTGAAGATACATGCCTGTTTGGTGGTATCGATGCCGAATTTCTCTTCTGCTCCGATGGTTTTGCCGGCCTGATCGAGATTGGTCGATTTAAACCGGATCTGCTGGTGCTGGATATTATGATGCCGCAAATTAATGGCCTGGAGCTGATTCAGCGCCTGAAGCAGGATGAGGCGCTTGCCGCCACGATGCCGATTCTGGTCATGACAGGTGCCCAGGATAGAAGGCTGGTGATGCACCGGCTGGAGCAGAGCGGACCGGATGCGATCCTGCACAAACCGGTTGCTGCAGAGGCGCTTGTCGCAGCGGTGAGCAGGCTGCTGGCTGACCACGGATGTGAAAAGGTCGAAGTACATGGCAGTTGAGGATAGTCTGAAACATATTCTGATTGTTGATGATGATCCGATACAGTTGGAGTATTATATAGCGGTGCTGGAGCATGAGTATCAGATCATGACAGCAAACGATATTGGCGAGGCTATCGACATGCTGACAGATGTTGCCCGGGTGGACGCTCTGATCTGTGATCTGCATCTGGGCTTTGCTCACAGCGGCGTGGATCTGTTGGCATGGGTAGAGACGCACAGGCCGGAGTTGATGAATCACAGCGTTATCATCAGCGGCGATGTTGTAGTCGATAGTGAGTCTTTTGCAGTGCCGGTTGTGTTTAAGCCACTTGAGCCGGCTCTGCTGACTCAGTCTGTGCAACAGTTACTGATGCCGACCGCCAGCCATTTCAGGTTGCGTGGTTAAGCATCAGATGAGGTGATTGATGGGAATCCGGAGTATCAGTGTAAGAACATCACTGGTGGTGGGGGGGCTGGCTGCCCTGATGCTGCTGTTATGCTGGTCGTGGCTGGATCGCGTAGGCAATGCGCTGGCTGATCAGGAGGAGCAGGAACGCGCACTGACCACCGCCAAATCGCTTGAGGCGAGCCTGCGCACGATCATGGTTACCGGCAGTGCACATATCGTGCGTGACTGGATGGCCCGGGTATCGGCACTGCCGGATGTCTCCGATGTGCGTATTTACCGCACCGATGGTAACGAGGCCTTCGTTGACCAGAAAACGCTCACAGCCGTGAACAGCTGGCTTGGTGAAACGCGCTTTGCCCAGGGGCAGGCAGAACGGGCCCCTGCCCATATTCAGGCTGATCGAGCCGATGCATTCAAGTCTGTTGCCGAATCGGCAAAGCCCTACCTGCGCAAGGATGGCAAGGCACATATGACCCTGTTCTACCCGATCCGGGTGGAAGCGGCCTGCATGCAGTGCCACGGTTATGACCAGCATATCAATCGCGGTGTGCTGGCACTGTCGATCTCCACTGTTCAGTCAGCATCACTGGTTGCATCGCTGAAAGAACAGGCACTGATGATCTTTTTTGCCATGACACTACTGTTGGTGCTGTTCGTATGGCTCTATACGCAACGCACGATTCTCTCTCCTGTTGTCCGTTTTGCCGAAACTGCCCGCAGAATCGGTGCAGGAGACCGTTTGCAGCGCTTTGATCGCTCCCGCCATGATGAATTGGGCGAGTTGGCTGCATGCTCGAACTCCCTGCTGGAGCAGCTGGAGAAGGAGTTTGAAATCGAGCAGGGCCTGCGTATGCGTCAACAGGGATTGATGGATGCGACAATCAGCCTCTCGTCACAGAACATATCCACCGATGTGCTGACCTGCGTGGGTGAGTTGGCCATGCAGATGACGGGGGCAAAATATGCCATGCTCTCCCATCTGGATCAGCTGGGGGAGAAACAATTCATTGCGCTCGGCATGGATAAGAAGGCCGAAAATCAGATTGATCATCTGCCTGAGGGCAAAGGCTTGCTTGGCCTGCTCTGGGCAGAGGGTGAAGTGGTGCGCAGCGATGATATCAGCAGCCACCCGGCCAGCTCCGGTTTCCCTGCGGGACATCCGCCCATGCAGCATTTTATCGGCGCTCCGATCAGGTTTGGCGGCCAGGTGATCGGCGTGCTTTATCTTACCGACAGAGCGGACGGTGAGCCGTTCAGTGAAGAAGATCAATCCGTCGTGCAGGCGCTCTCTGCTGCCTGTGCAGTGGCGCTGATCAATGCGCAGTCACAGGAGAAGCTCAGGCATCTCAATGATGAACTGGAAGCGCAGGTGGCCGAGCGCACCCATGATCTGCAGTCATCGAACTCCCGGCTGCGCGCCCGTGAGGTGGAGCTGGAGATCATCAATGAGGAACTGGTTCAGGCCAGTGAGGCAAAAAACCAGTTTCTTGCCAACACCAGTCATGAACTGCGTACGCCGCTTAATGCGATCATCGGTTTTTCGGAGCTGATGGGCAATCCACACATGGGGCCGCTCAATGACAAGCAGCATCGCTAT
The DNA here is from genome assembly GCA_002791575.1 of Zetaproteobacteria bacterium CG_4_9_14_3_um_filter_54_145. Lineage (GTDB taxonomy): Bacteria > Pseudomonadota > Zetaproteobacteria > Mariprofundales > Mariprofundaceae > Mariprofundus. The sequence continues at coordinate 50,128 of PFXI01000014.1, forward strand.
ATCGATAATATTCATACCAGCGGCAAGCGCCTGTTGAATATCATCAATGATCTGCTGGATATCAGCCGTATTGAAGCGGGTATGATGGTGATAGATGAGCAGGTATTTTCACCGCGTGAAGTGGCTGATCAGGTACTGGCTGAGATGAAGCAACTGGCCAAGGCCAAGCAACTGGAAATGACGCTGGAATCATCGATAACCACGGATACGATGATCAGAACTGATCGCGGCAAGCTGCACCAGATGATGGTGAATCTGGTTGGCAACGCCATCAAGTTTACCGGTGGCGGCGGCAGTGTCGTTCTGTCGGTAGATGTCAATGCAGCGTCTGGCCGGGAAAGCGAGCTGATTGTGAGCGTGAAAGATAGCGGTATTGGTGTTTCATCTGCAGATATGGAAAAGATATTCGAGCCGTTTGTGCAGGCTCAAGGTGGCCTGTCGCGTGCTTATGAAGGTACGGGTCTGGGGCTGGCATTGACACGCAGGCAGGCGCGCCTGCTCGGTGGTGATGTCAGTGGCGAAAGCGAAGAGGGAATCGGCAGCATATTTTCCATCCGCCTGCCGTTTGAGCCCGTGGTTGCAGGGTCTGAGCAGGCATCGCAGGTGCAGCCAGTGGGGAGACCGTATATAGGTATGACGGAGGTGGAGGAGGTCGTGCCCAGTCACGGACCGCGCCCATGCATCATTATTATTGATGAGCTGGCGGGCCGTCGTGCTGCTGTGGCTCGCTCGCTCGAGGATGAAGGCTGGTACGAGGCTATAGAGTGCGCAGATGTTCAGGCCGGTCTGCAGGCCGCCAGCCATCAGTTTCCGTTTCTGATTATGCTGGGCATGTCGGATGATGGAGAGATGACCCACAACAACCTGCAGGAGATTAAAATGCATCGGCCTATTCATGATACGCCGGTGATCCTGGTCGGCGGTGGGGCGGATGAACCGGAATACTCGATGGGTGAAGTCGGGATGATTGCCCAGGGCATGTCCCAGCATCAGATGATCGATGTGATCAGTCGCTACGGCCGGCTGATTCCGGCACGTGCGGCGGTGCCGACGGTACTGGTGATTGATGATGATGCCACGGTCCGCGAACTGCTGAAAGAGACGCTGGTGAACGGAGGCTATCGTACATTGCTGGCGGCTAGTGGCGAGGAGGGTATCAATAAGGCGATTGAGCGGGAGCCTGATCTGATTATTCTGGATCTGATGATGCCGGGCATGAATGGTTTTGATGTGATGACCAATCTGCGTCGGAACCCCTCTGTTGCTGATATTCCGGTGCTGATATTTACGGCCAAGGATCTGAGCCGGGAAGAGATTCTGCAGCTGGGGCATCAGGCGGATCGTGTGCTGCTCAAGGGCGACTCCAATCAGGTGGAGATTATGCGCCACCTGCAGCGTCTGGAGCTGCTCTATCCGGTACAGGCGCATCTGATTGATATGACACTCGGCTGCTTCAACCAGCGCTATATTCGACGTCGTCTGGCTCAGGAAGTGGCCAATGGTCTGCGTCATCAACTTGTGTTCTCGATGCTGGGTTGGGAGATGGATGGTTATGCCGATTATGTCAAAGAACATGGTGAGCGTTGGGGCGTTGCTGCATTGAAGGATATGTCAGATACGGTGAAAGCGCTTATCCGCAATGGCGATGTGTTTGCCAGAATATCGGAAAACCGCTTTGAAGTATTCCTGCCATCGGTTCCCCCTGCCGGGGCTGCACGGGTGGCTGAGAAGCTGCGACTGCGCATCCAGCATCAGCGCTTTCCGCTGCCAAAGGGAGCCGCATCCGGCCTTACCGCCTCATTCGGCGTGATTCACTTTCCGCTGGATGGCGATGATTCCGAGCAGCTGCTCAAACTGCTGGAGCAACGTATTGATGAAGCCTGCCAGAGTGGCGGCAATCACTGCGTAACGGGGGGAATCTGAATGCCGCGTATACTGATTGTTGACGATAATGCCATGAATCTGGAACTGGCCAGAGATGTGCTGGAAATGGACGGCTTCGATGTGGAAACAGCCGACTGCGGTGAAACGGGGGTGGCCATGGTTCGCAGCAGCCCCCCGGATCTGGTGTTGATGGATCTGCGCATGACCGGTATCAGTGGCCTGGAGGCGCTGGAGATCATCCGGCAAGATGGTTTTCACGACCTGCCTGTGGTGGTGTTGACGGCATCTGTCATGAAGGGTGAGAAGGAGCGCTTGATTCACATGGGGTTTGACGGTTTTTTGCAGAAGCCGATCGATGCAGGATCATTCAGTGATGAGGTGGCATCATTTATCAAAGAGTGAGTTTATACCTGCGTATGCAGGCTATGATTATAGCGGGTGAAACCGCAGATTATTGACCCGGAAAAATTCGAACTGCTCTGCCGGTAACTGAAACGGTGCAGCCGCATGAATGGCGCGGATCAGGGATGCATCGAGTAACTCACTGCCGGAGCTTTCCAGAATAATCACCGAGGCAATGTCACCATTGGGCAGTAGCTTCATCTCCACCAGCGGATCAGTGAGCGTACCGGCGCTTAACGGTACTTTCCAATGATCCTGTACAGCCGCCTGCATCAGGGCGATATAACGCTCTTTCTCGGTCGTGGATAGCTGTTTGCCGGCCAGGTCCGCCAGCTCCGGTCGTGTGGTCTGTGCACGTTTGGCTGTACGGTCGCTTGAAGATGCAACTGGTGCAAAGGGATCGAAATTGTCATCTGCTTTGGCGGCCGCTTTGATCGCTTTTTCAGGTTTTACAACTGGTTTGGCAACCGCTTTGGGTTGCATGACCGGTTTGGGCTTCACCACCGGTTTTGGTTTTACGACGGGTTTCACTTTCGCTTTGACGATCGGTTTCGGTTTCGGCGGCTGCACGATTTTCGGCTTGCTTGCTTTCGGTTTGTTGTGCGCCTGTTGTTCGAGTTTAGCCAGCTCCTTGGCTGAGATCATCATCACTTCAATGCGTTTTAATGGCTCCGGCTTATGTTGCTGCTGCCACTGCGCGAGTACCAGTATGATAATGAGCACCAGCGCGTGCAGCAGCACTGCAAAGAGCAGGTCTGTCCTGTTCAGATCACCCGTGCTGTTAGCGGTGCGGCTCTGTGACAAGGCCGACCTTCTGGATGCCGGCTGTTTCCAGCAGGCTTAATATTTCTGCAACACGCCCGTAAGGGGTTTTGCTGTCGCCACGAATAAAAACAGGTAGTCCCGGCTTCTGTTGCCGCATGGCCTGAATACGCGGTGCCAGCTGTTTGATATCAATGGCGAGCTTTTGTATGTAGAGCGTGCCGTCGGCCTTGATGCTGACAACCAGCGGTTCCACGTTCTGCTGCATGGCTGGTGATTCTGCATCTGGCAGGTCGACATTGACGCCCTGACTGAGCAGCGGTGCCGTGACCATAAAGATAATCAGCAGTACCAGCATGACATCGACCAGCGGGGTGACATTGATTTCACCCATCGGTTCGTTGCCTTTATCCCATTTACTTTGACCGGCCCACATAGATTAATCCTTGATGTGGCGGGAGATGATATTCAGGAACTCGGAAGAGAACTGCTCCATATTCGCGCCCAGGCGTTTGAGGTCGGAGGTGAACTTGTTATAGGCAACCACGGCCGGAATCGCCGCAATCAGACCGAAGGCCGTGGCCACCAGCGCTTCGGCAATGCCGGGTGCTACTGCGGTCAGGGCAGTATTTTTGGTCAGTGCGATACTCTGGAAAGCATTAACGATACCCCATACCGTGCCGAAGAGACCGATAAACGGCGATGTTGAACCGACGGTGGCCAGAAATGCCAGGTTGCGTGACAGCTTCTCGATTTCGCGGGAGAAGGCGGCATCAAGGGACCTGCGCACGCCGTCGATACCGCCGCCGGCGGTGATCTTGGCAGTTTGCCCCTGGCTGACATCGCGCCTTAAGCGCAGGAACTCACGGTAGCCGGCCTGGAATATATTAGGCAGCGAGCTATCCGGGTACTGCTGCGGAATACCGGCGAGTACCGTATCCATATCCGTACCACCCCAGAATGACTGCGAGAACAACTCCGCCTCGCGGCGTGTTTTCCGGTAGAGGCGCCATTTGTTAAAAATGATCGCCCACGACATCAGCGAGAGCAGGATCAGCAGGATCAATACCCCCTGCACAACGATGCCGGCATGAAGGATCAGGTTAAGGATGGATAGATCCTGGTTCATAAGTGCTCCTTATTCAGGTGATTCTGTAGTTTTTCACTTAGCGGCGCCGGAATACGGCTGACGCTGCCATCCCTGCTTATGCAGGCCAGGCGGATGGTGGCTGTACAGAGTTCTCTGCGCGAGGCCTGATGGTAAATAGTCTGGCTAAAGGCGAGGCGGGCACCGCGCAGCTCAATCAGGGCTGTATCCACATCGAGCAGATCATTAAAGCGGGCTGGACTCTGGTAGCGTACATGTGCCTCGCTGACGGCGAACAGTACACCGAAGGCTGACTCGATACTGTCCAGCTCCAGCCCGATGGCACGCAAAAATTCAGTGCGGCCGCGCTCCATGAACTTCAGGTAATTGGCATAATAGACAACACCGCCATGGTCGGTATCTTCATAGTAGACGCGCACGGGCAGGCTTTCTGAAAAGCGGGTCATAGCAGAGACTCCTGTTTAGAACCTTGTTGCAGCGCGGCCGGCAGCTCTCTGTTCATATGGGCATAGGCCAGTGGTGTTGCTGTGCGGCCGCGCGGTGTGCGTGCAATCAACCCTTCCTGCAGCAGATAGGGCTCAAGCACATCCTCGATGGTGTCGCGCTCCTCGGAGATGGAGGCAGCGAGTGTATCGATGCCGACCGGTCCGCCACCGTACTTGTCGATCATCACCGCCAGCAGACGACGATCCTGATGATCCAGTCCGAGATGATCGACCTCCAGACGCTGCAGTGAGCTGTCGGCAACGCTGCCGGTAATGATGCCACTGTGCTCAACCTGGGCAAAATCGCGAACCCGGCGCAACAGGCGGTTGGCAATACGCGGCGTGCCGCGTGAGCGACGAGCGATCTCCTCAGCCCCGCTGTGGTCAGCCCGGATATTCAATAGTTTGGCAGAGCGCTCGGCGATAAGTGTCAGCTCCTGATGCGAGTAGAACTCCAGCCGTTCAATCACGCCGAATCGGTCACGCAGCGGATTGGTCAGCAGTCCTGCACGCGTGGTGGCGCCGACCAGCGTGAATCTCGGTATATCCATCTTGATCGGGCGGGCTGCAGGGCCCTGGCCGATAATCAGATCCAGCTGAAAGTCTTCCATGGCGGGATAGAGAATCTCTTCAACCTGCGGACTTAAACGATGAATTTCATCGATAAACAGCACATCGCCCTCTTCGATATTGGTCAGCATGGCCGCCAGATCGCCCGGCCGCTCAATGACGGGGCCCGAGGTGGCGCGGATATGCACGCCCATCTCCAGTGCAATAATATTGGCCAGTGTGGTTTTACCCAGCCCGGGAGGGCCGTAGAGAAGCACATGATCCAGTGATTCATGCCGTGCCCTGGCAGCCTGAATATAGACCGACAGGTTGGCGCGAATTTTTTCCTGGCCTACATATTCATCGAGCTTTTTCGGCCTAAGGGCCGCATCCCAGTTGTCGGTCTGGTTGGCAGAACCATCAATCAGCCTCTCCTGCTGCTCTTCTTCGTCATGCATATTCAGCTCATTGCCCTTAAGGCTGCGCGGAACATGCTTTCAAAGTCCGCCATTTCGACATGTTTGAGTGCAAGATCAATCTGTGCCGGTTTATAACCCAGGTTACTCAGGGCAGAGCGTACCTCATCGGCGCTGTTGCCAATAATCGATCCACCCTCAACGTGTACGCCGCCCAGCTTGCCCTGCAGCTCCAGAATCAGCCGTTGGGCGGTTTTTTTGCCGATGCCTGGGGTGCGGGCGATGGTCAGATCATCAGCCTGCTCGATTGCACGGATCAGCTCTTCCGTGCTGATACCACCCATCAGACTCAGTGCCATGCGCGCGCCAATACCGCTAACGCTGGTTAATTTGCGGAAAATATCCCGTTCACTGGCACTGCTGAAGCCGAACAGGGTGATCTGATCTTCCCGGACATAGGTATGAATGGAGAGCTCTGTAGCTTCCCCCTGTCGCAGTTTGCACAGTGTTTGCAGGCTGACGGTGACATCGTAGCCGATACCGCCGATATCCAGCAGTACGGCGCCGGCCGGATCCAGTGTTCTGATGGTGCCGGATAGCCAGCCGATCATCGTTGCTTGTCCATGATTGATTGCATCGGGGCATGATGCGCATGACAGATGGCAACGGCAAGTGCATCTGCTGCATCTTCAGCCAAAGGCTCCGGCGGATGCAGCAGCATACGTATCATATGCTGCACCTGCTCCTTGTCAGCGCGCCCGAAACCGACCACCGCCTGCTTCACTTTTGTCGGGGAGTAGGGCGATACACGCAGCCCGCAATCCATGCAGGCGGCGATCAAAGCACCGCGTGCCTGACCGAGTTTCAGCGCTGAATTTACATTTTTGGAAACAAAGACATCCTCGATGGCAGCCAGTCCCGGCCGGAATTCGTTGATAACCACCTTCAGCCCGGTAAACAGCATGTGCAGGCGAGCATCAAAGTCGCCAGAGCCGCAACGGATGACGCTATGGTGTACGTGCTTGATGCGGTTGCCCTCTACATCGATAATACCTATACCGGTTTTCAGTGAGCCGGGATCAACACCGAGAATGCGCATCTTCAGTTCAGTCCTGAAATACGTTCCATCTCGGCATCGGAAATATCGTAGTTGGCATAGACATGCTGTACATCGTCCAGATCTTCCAGACGCTCAATCAGGGCCAGTAGTTTCTCGGCGGCCTCGCCCTCAACCGCGATACAGTTTTCAGGCAGCCAGGTGATTTCACAAAGTTCTGCTTCCAGCACTGCATCGTCCAGCGCCTGGTGCAGCGTGCCGAAATCGGCCGGTGCACAGATGACGGTGGTGTAGCCGGCTTCGTTATCATCCTGAATATCGTCAGCGCCGGCCTCCAGCGCAATCTCCATCAACTGCTCCTGATCAACCGTGTCGTGTGCGAAGATGCATTGACCCTTCTGGTGAAACATCCAGCTCACACAACCGGATTCGCCCATATGACCGCCACCCTTGTTAAAGGCGGAGCGGACATCGGCAACCGTGCGATTGCGATTGTCGGTCATGCAATCGACCAGAATGGCAACACCGGCCTGGCCGTAGCCTTCGTAACGGACCTCTTCAATATGAGTGCCATCCTCACCGCCGGTGCCGCGGGCTGTGGCGCGCTCGATATTGTCCTTGGGCATGTTGACACCCTTGGCGGCTGTGATTGCGGCACGCAGTCGCGGATTTGTAGCGGGATCATCACCACCGAGACGGGCGGCAATGGTGATTTCTCGGATGTAACGGGTAAAAACCTGGCCGCGTTTGGCATCGACTGCCGCCTTTTTATGTTTGATGCTGGACCATTTATTATGACCGGACATGAAAGTTGCTCCCCATAAAAAAATCGGAGTGAACGATAGCACTCCGCTGCTTCTGCTTCTGCGTTTTGGCGTGAGGGTGGCAGGGTGTAAACGGAGCTGCCCCCATGGTTGTCGTTATATCCGGGATGCCAGATTGGTCATGACTTTGGATGTCAGTTGCATGAACTGTTTGACCGGTTGCGGCAGCTCGGCTGCGCCCAGATTTTCCGCAAGCTCCGCATGGCCCTGTTCGTCAATTTTCATCTGCGTCACGATGGCCCGGCTGCGGCTATCCTCAGCGGGCAGATGTTGCAGGTGGTTATCCAGATGGCGCACGACCTGATGTTCTGTTTCAGCCAGAAAACCCAGGTTCCAGCGGTCACCGGCAATGCCGGCAGTCACGCCGATAGCAAAGGAGCCTGCATACCAGAAAGGATCGAGGATGGAGGGTTTCTCTCCCAGCTCGGTGAGCCTGCGGCGGCACCAGTTCAGGTGGTCGCTCTCTTCAACGGATGCGTATTTAAGACGCTCTGACAAGGCGGGATCGCGAGCAGTCAGACTCTGTCCCTGATACAGTGCTTGCGCGGCCATTTCGCCTGCATGGTTGACCCGCATCAATCCGGCAGCCTGTCGTTTCTGCTCCGCTGTCATCTCCGATAGCGGCTGATGATCATCAGATGCAGCCGTATCGGCGGCCGGTGGATAGGGGCGCGAGCTGGGTTGTTCACAGAAGATATTATTCAGTGCGCGATCGAGCTCACCGATCAGTCGATCCTGTATTGAAGGGGTACGAAATGGCTTAGCTTGCATATGACATCCTGATGTACATTTCTTTCAAATGGCTTATTTTTACCCTAAATGGTTTGTTTGCAAGGGTTTGTAAACTGTATCCACAGAGGCTGTGGATAACGTTGTGGATGGATGGCCATATTCCTTTGCCCGCAAGGCAGGGGTGTGACAGGCATGTGACATGCCTTAATTTTAGGCATGATAAAGTATGTATGTTTATCAATAAGTTATCTGTTTTTTTTGAAGATGCTGGATTCTTTTGCAGGGTTAAATATTTATTAATATTTTTGCTTGCTCAAAGTGGATAACGCTGATAATGGGGGGTGGCGAGGCAACAGTTAGCTGCGATTTCACCGCGCCGCACTGCCGATTCGATAGTTGCCGGCAATTGACCGGGGGCAGGGCGCTCGCATGCATCAATGATGTTTTTTGTTACATCTGCTTGGACTGCATGATCGGGACGCACCAGTGTAGTGGCACGACGTTCACTGATGATGCGGCTATGCTTCAGTTGCGGCTGACTGCCGCATAGCAGGGATAACTCATGCAGGCAGAGCTCGATCAACTCATGTGACTCCCTGTGGCCGGCATCGGCACTGATTACGGCGCAGATATGTTTGCCGGGTGTGGCGTTACCCCACTGTTGTGATACATCAAAGTACCATTGGCCGGTGCCATCGATGCAGCCGACCAGTGGCGCAGGCATGGTTATGGCCTGATGCAGCCAGAGATGAATATTGGTAATGGCGCGTGTTTCATGCGTGGTTCTACGATTGCGTAGTCTATCCGCCGCAAACGGGGGAAGGGCGACAACTGCCTTGTCAAACGACCTGTCATCCACAATCACCTTGCCAGCGGCTTCCTCCAGCTGGCGCACCCTGTGACCGGTATGGATTTGTACACCCAGTTTTTCCGCATGACGGGCCAGCGGCTCGATCATTGCGGTTTGTAATGGTGCTGTGAACCAGCCCAGTCGTGCCTGTTTGCGACCGGCAAAACTCTCTTTGAGCACGCGTTTGAAGGAGAGCGGGCAGGCTGTATCGATCCCTTCATTCATGGCCCCCAGGCAGAGAGGCTCGAGCATGTCTGATACCAATTGCCCGGGTATACGCAGCTCCTTGAGCCAGCCTGCGACATGTTCGGCCTGTGGCGCGCTGCTTCGCTGCAGTGCGGCGGCCAGTCGCAGCATCGCTATTGCCGAGCTGAGACCGTGGCCGGGCATAGCCGCTGCAGCCAGCAGCATGGCCGGGGCAAAGGGGAGTTTGCTGCTCGGCTGAAAATGGAAATGACCGCGCCTTGCATCCCAGAGCGGCAAACAGAGGGAGGGTTGCCAGTGCAGATATTGATCGGCACCGGCCTCGCGTAACAGTGCCTGAGTCGCTGCATAGGCACCGATCAGCAGATGCGGCCCATTGTCGCACTGTTGCTGCATGGTTGGTTCGAAAAAGGAGCGTGTGCGCCCGCCGAGTGCAGGGGCCGCTTCAAACAGCTCGACTTCTATATCAAGCCCGGCCAGACGGATGGCCGCAGTCAGGCCGGTTAGTCCGCCACCGATGACGGCCACACTGGTTGGCAGAGGCCTGGGATTCATATCAATGCTCTGCACGGGCGCGGCAGGTTATGCATTAGCTGGTACTTGCGCCTAGAATTCAAGCCGGATCGGCAGATTGCGTTTGCAGGCCCGGCACTCATAGCGCCATGCCCGCCAGGCAACCCACATTTTGCGCAGTGGCAGGATACGTACTGGCTGTTGCCACACATCAAAACCGTTTTGGCGCAGTTTGCGCAGATAAGTGTAGTAGGTGGCGCCCATGACAATCGATGGCCGCAGGCTTTCCCGATCCGCCGGTGGCAGTGTGGCAATGGCTGCCTGATAGGCCTGCTCGGCTTTTTCGCCATACTCCTGCAGCAGCTGCTGCATCGATGTATCCATCACGCCGTTCTTGAAAGCCTGATCACTAACCTGATAGCGGCTACGTGCTTCCTGCGGGATATAGATTCTGCCAACAGCCGCATCATCGGCCAGATCACGCAGGATATTGGTCAGTTGCAGCGCTTCGCCCAGATGGGTGGCAAAGTCGCGGCTTTTGCGCTCTGTATAACCAAAAATCTCGATGGATAGTAATCCGACGACGCCGGCTACGCGGTAGATATAGAGCGCAAGATCTGCCTGCTTGATGAATGGTGTGCCCATCACATCGGTTTGCATGCCGTCGAGAATTTCCATCAGCAGCTCTTCATCAATAGGGAAGTGATCAGCGCACCAGCGCAGTTCATGACCGACCGGATGTTGCGCCTTGCCGGCAAAGGCACGGCTTAACTCATGCCGCCAGAAGCCCAGTTTGGCGATGGCGACCTGCTGCTCGCTGACCTCATCGGCTACATCATCCACTTCACGGCAGAAGGCATAGAGAGCCATCATGGCCCGCCGCTTATCTTCCGGCAGAAACATAAAGGCATAAAAGAATGAGGAGCCGGAGCCCCGTGTTTTATCCCGGCAATAGATCTCAGGTGTCATGTCTGCTCCGCTCTGCTGCACGTGACGGGAGCAGGCTGTCCGCGATGATGGGTAGAATCAGCTGTTTCCAGTCGCTTTTGCCCAGTGTAATGCGTTGGCTTAAGGGCTGTTCTGAAGCTTGCAGTCTGTCGAGCATGGTCAGGCCGCCGTGCAGCGTGGCAGCAATCTGCAGGCGCAGGCGCATGGGTAACATCGCTAGCAGCGGTACGCCCTCTTTGAGCATGGCACGGGTTGCGGCGATGGCGTGCAGAAACACCGGCCGGAACTGCTTGTTATCAACTTGACCGGCCAGCAGTTGATCGGCAGTCAGTTGCTCTGCGGCTAGCCAGTCACCCGGTATGTAACAGCGTCCGTTGGGCAGATCAATACTGAAATCCTGCCAGAAGTTGATCAGTTGCAGCGCCGTGCAGATCAGATCCGAATAGCGATTGGCCTCAGCGCTGTTGACCCCGTGCAGGGCCAGCATCAGGCGTCCGACCGGATTGGCGGAGTGGCGGCAGTAAAATTTCAGCTCATCAAGGCTGCCATAGGCGTGCAGTGTGACATCCATGCGAAAGGCGATGAGCAGGTTATACAGCTCTTCGACAGGTAGCTGGCGGGTACGTATCGCATCACCCAGTGCCATGAATACGGCGTGATCGATGGCCGGGTCCTGCTCGCAGCGCTCCAGCAGCGTTTCCCACGCATCCAGCTGCTTTAAACGCATGCTAGCCGGTGCATTGCCCTCATCGGCCAGATCGTCGGCATGGCGGGCGAAGGCATATATGGCGGCAACGGCCGGGCGCAACTCTGCGCGCAGCAGCTTTGATGCTGTCGGAAAGTTTTCATAGTGGTTGCGTGCGGTATCCAGACAATGTTGATAAGCTTGCGCTAGCTGCATCGGCTGGCCAATAGAGGCTTGCATGGCGGCATGGTGGCAATGCCGCGCGAATTCCGCAAGTGCATTCAACAATTGCCGGGGGAGAGTTTCGTGAGCAGTTTCAATCAGGGTAGTGGCAAACGTGTGGCTGTGGTTGGTGGCGGAATTATCGGCTGCCTTACGGCTCTCTATCTGCATCGCCTTGGCGCAAGCCCGATCATACTCGAAAAAGGCAGTGCCGGTCGTGAATCCAGCTGGGCCGGTGCCGGTATTCTCTGCCCGATTCATCCATGGCTCTATCCGGACAGCTTCACCCATCTGGTGGATGGGAGCCTCGCCATGTTTCCGGCCATGAATGCTATGGTTGAGCAGTTAAGCGGGCTGAAGACCGAGTGGCAGACTTCCGGCCTGCTGATTCCGCTGTTTGCCGATGACCGTATTCATCATCGAGATCAGGCACTGGCCTGGTCAAAACGCTTTGGCTGGCATGTAGAAGAGCTGGATTCAAAGCAGGCATGCAAGCTGGAGCCAACCATGAGCGGTCATGTTGGCGGTGCCTTGCTCTGGCCGGATGTGGGGCAGGTGCGTAATCCGCGTCTGCTGAGTGCCATTAAACAGGCGCTGGCGCTCTGTCATGTACCGATGCGTGAACAGGCCGAGGTGATCGGTGTGGGTAAAAACGGGCAGGGTGATGTCGCAAGCGTAACGCTTGCCAATGGTGAATCTGTTGAAGTCGATGCCGTGTTGCTCGCTGCCGGCAGCTGGAGTGGTGAGCTTGCCCGACAGATCGGGCTTGAGCTGCCGGTAGAGCCGGTAAAAGGGCAGATTGTGTTGCTCAGGGATGAGCCGGGCAAAGTGAACCATATTATCAAGCATGACGACGTCTACCTGGTGCCGCGTCTGGACGGGCATATTCTGGTCGGTGCCAGCATGGAGCGGGTCGGCTTTGAACCCGGCACCACTGAAGCCGTGGTAAATAATCTGCTTGAGGCGACTTACCGCATCACGCCGGGCCTGAAAGATTCAAAAATTATTCAACAGTGGATGGGTTTCCGCCCCGGTAGCCCTGACGGCATGCCGTATCTCGGCCCGGTTGACGGTTATCCGGGTCTGTGGGTGGCGACAGGTCACTACCGCAATGGCGTTGCCCTTGCTCCGGGCACGGCCGATCTCATGAGCCGCTGGATCATGGGCGAAGAGCCCAAGGTGGATCTCTCCGATTTCCGCGTAAACAGGCCTGCGGTCAATATCGACAAGGTAGGTTTTCCTACCGCTGCGTAGCGCATGCCATGTTGACAAAAAGTACTGTTAAAAGAGTCAAGCCAGGCCCCGTCACACGTGATCGGCGAGACGGCCTGTGCTGCGTGGTGGGTATGTCGTTCTCCTTCTCTGGCAACGTTCCATTCAAACGCAACGACGACTAAGAGCCGTGGCGGCGTGCCGCTGGTCGAGTTTGCGGCACTGACCACCCGCATGCCCGTGCCCGTTTCTGAGTGTGAACCGGGCCCTCCCAATGACATCTGTAAAGGTTGTGTAAAGTACTGTAAAACAAGGTAAATCACCTTGGGATCTTGAGGGGTGATGGCTATACTCCACGTTGCCGGTGTTCCGGCAAGGAGGGTGGCTATGATTCACCGGTCTGTTCAACGATTACTTTCCATGATGATCTTTACGACTGCTGTCGTGAGTTCATCGGCATTGGCAGAGCCGATGGGCGGGCGGCCGCCGACGGAGTCGTTCTCGGCCTGCAACGGCAAAAACAGTGGAACCGCCTGCAGCTTCACCGCGCCGCACGGCACTGTCACCGGCACCTGCCGGAACATGCGCGAACAGCGCCTGGTCTGCGTACCGGATCGCATGCCGCCGATGGGGGTGGGCAATCGTCGACCACCTATGGGCACAGGTATGAGTGGCATGGGGGCGCAGGGCAGCGGAGCGATGAGCAGAGATAGGGGCGGTGCCGGATCTATGCCCGGGTCGCGTCCGGCCACGGTAGCAATTAAGAGCTCCAATCCGTCCGCGAAACCGGTGCAGAGCCGGGTACCCGACACCGGCCAGGGAAGCTGCTTCGACGACAACGGCTTGATCGCCTGCCCGGACGAAGGGCAAGCGTACTTCGGTCAGGATGGCCAATATATCGGTGCAGCCCCTTCCTACAGCGATCACGGCGACGGCACCGTCACCGACAATGTCACCGGCTTGATGTGGCAACAGAGCCACAACGCGGAGAGGCTCGGCTACTATCAGGCGCAGCGGACATGTTCCGAGCTGCGTCTGGGCGGTCATGACGACTGGCGTTTGCCGCATATCAAGGAGCTCTTCTCGATCGCCGACTTTTCGGGTGGTGTGGGCAGGAAGCCCTACCTGAATCCGGTCTTCGAGATCAAGCAGCCCGGCAGCGAGATCCTGCGCGGCGATCGCTTTGCAGCCACGCATAGAACGGAGATGATGGGTCAGACATGGTCATCGACGATCTATACCGGCGATCACTGGGATCGGCCCGGTGTGGAGGCGGCCTTCTTCTTCAACTTCCTCGACGGACGCATCAAGCAGGCGCCGACGAACGGCGGGCCGCGGCTCTTCTACCGCTGCGCGCGCGGCCCGGTCCGGGGCGGTAACAATTTTGTCGATCAACATGATGGAACGGTACACGATCACGCCAGCGGGCTCACGTGGCAGCAGGCCGATGACGGCAAGGCGCGCGATTGGCAGCAGGCACAGGCCTACTGCGAGGGTTTGACGCTGGAGGGAAAGAGCGACTGGCGACTGCCCAACGTCAAGGAGTTGCAGAGCATCGTCGACTACTCGCGCCACGATCCTGCACTGGATACGAGCGTGTTTCGGCAATCGGACAGGCGCGGCTGGTTCTGGTCCTCAACGACCCACGGCGACAACGTCCGCAACGCCGCCTATGTCTGCTTCGGAAAATGTGTGTCGGTCGATGGCGTGGATGTGCACGGCGCCGGTGCCCAGCGTAGCGATCCCAAGCGCGGCAATCCCGATTCGTTCGGCCCGATGGGCGGTCAGCGCGACGCGGTGCGCATCAACAATTACGTTCGCTGCGTGCGCTGATCGGTGCTTCTCACATCGATTGAGCCCGGAGAAGCGCTGAATTGATCAGCGCTTCCCTGGTCAGGTGGCAATAGAACCGGCATATCCCTATACCTGATATGGATGCGCGGCAGCAAAGGTGAGTCCCGGTCCGCCGGAAGGCGGGGGGCGAAATCGACAGGGGCGAAGAGCCCGGGATGGATCTCTCCGCTTTCCGCGTAAACAGGCCCGCAGCCAATCTTATAAGCGTGGGTTTTCCCGGAACTTCCTGATGGAGTAGCCCTGTCGGGCGGTTGCTCTGTTTCCGGATTGCAATCAGATTACCTTGAGCAAGCGCAGATATTCTTCAGCAGGAGTGGGTGAAAAGGTACAGGGAAAAGCCCGAATTCTTGTCGGGCATTATTCTTTTGAAGATTTTCAGCAGGATATACATATCCCGACGCTGCCTGCTCCCCTCTAAAAAAATACGGGGTTATAGTGGACTGAATCTCACCAGAGACTTACCATCCTAGAGTCGGCATCAGCCGCATCTTAAAATAGAGTCTGAAAGGGTGTACATATGAAGGTTTGCTATCAGGATGATCAACTGGAAAGGATTGTAGATCAGGCGGTCATTTATCAGTGTGCCTGCCCGGCTCAGGTAGTGAATGCACTTCGCTTTCTGCGTGATCTTCACAACTATCAACAAGACTGTCTAAACGAGAGTGATACGGATAAATTGGTACATCAGTGCATAGCCACTGATGCTGAGAGTGCTTACAAGCTGCTTGAAGATTGCCTGGGTAAAGTGCTAAAGCTTGAAGGCTGGGACGAAGAGACTCTGAAAATGCCTGAAAACCTCGTGAAACGAATGGTAGAGAACGTCAATAGGCAATGAAGAGAGAATAGGGGGTCAATTGTACTCCGGCCGAACTGCCAATATGGACTTTGTCGGATGCTTTACTGTATGCTGGCTCATTGAAAAGGCGATGCCTCTTGATTGGATTGAGATGCTAACGCATTGGAACCCGCCTTTTTGCCGTGTCGCCGGATTGCAGGAACAGGGTGTGACGGATCGTTGTAAGAGGCAGGCAAAGGAGACGATCATTACCACTGATGCGATGTTGACCGGCAAGGGTAAAGCTCCATGGGTAAGAAGCTATGGATGAGCCCGGCATGCGGCCCGAGGCATGGCTGACAGGACCTGACCCTGATCAGCAGCAGTTAGGTCATGATGCCTTGCGCGAGAGCGAAGCACATTTTCGCCAGTTGTTCGATCTGCATCGTGATGTCATGTTATTGATCGATTATCAATCCGGCACCATCGTGGATGCCAATCCTGCGGCAGCGCAATTTTATGGCTATCCGCTGGAGAACTTGCGTGGCATGAGCGTAAGCAGGATCAATGCACAGCATGAGTCGGAAATCCATCCTCAAAGAGAGAGAGCCATTAGTGGAGAGCAGAATATATTCTCCTTTGAGCATCGTTTGGCCAATGGTGACGTTCGTACGGTAGAATCACATATTTCACTGGTGAGCTACAGGGGCAAGAGCCTGTTCTTTTCGATCACACATGACATCACCGAACGCAAGCGGGTCGAGGCCGAACTGCGCATCGTGACTGCCGCGTTTGAATCCCAGGAGAGCATGGTGATCACCGATGACAAGGGTGTGATTCTGAAGGTCAACCGCGCATTCACAAGGACAACCGGCTATACACCGGAGGAGGCCATCGGCCAGACGCCTAGCCTGCTTAAATCAGGTCGTCATGACGTGAATTTTTACCGCGACATGTGGAGTACCCTCAAACGCAAAGGGAGATGGCAGGGCGAGGTGTGGGATCGACGCAAGAATGGTGAGATATACCCCAAGTGGCTGACCATCACCGCCGTCAAAGGCGATGATGGCGCCACCACCCATTATGTCGGTTTGCATATCGACATCACCGAGCGCAAGCAGATGGAAGATAAAATCAGTAATATGGCCTACCACGACCACCTTACAGGCCTGGCCAACCGGGCGCTGTTTTATGACCGTTTACAGCAGGCCGGAGCTCACCTGCAGCGAAACATGAATCTGATGGCCGTATTAATGCTGGATCTTGATCGTTTCAAGCTGATCAATGATGAACTGGGTCATGAATGGGGTGACAGGGCCCTTGTCGAAGTGAGTAGCCGTCTGCTGCAATGTGTCCGTGCTACAGATACCGTAGCCCGCCTTGGCGGCGATGAGTTCAGCATCATCCTGCTCGATGTCAGCTCAAAAGCGTTTGCCTGCGAGGTGGCCGAAAAAGTGATTGCTGCTATCGGGCAGCCGCTCATGCTGAAAGGCATTCAATATACTGTGGGTGTAAGTATAGGTATTTGTCTGGCAATGGCTGCTGATCAGGAGATGGAGAGCCTGGTGAGAAAGGCCGATGCCGCTATGTATCTGGCCAAGGAGAGTGGCAGAAACTGCTACCGCATACTGTCCGGAAACCTGAGCTGATTGAAATCCGGTAATAAATTCAGAACTGGTCGCTACTACTCGGGTTGATTGCGCATGAAATCGGCGACGCCGTAGAGCGCCTGCAGCAGCTCTGTGCGCAGGATCTCATCCCCGATCACATCATCAAGCGCATGCTTCATGCACTGGATCCATTGATCACGCTCGGCCTCACCAATGCTGAATGATATATGACGCATGCGCAGGCGGGGATGGCCGAACTGCTCAATATATAACTGTGGGCCGCCCATCCAGCCGGAGAGAAACATGAACAGTTTGTCTTCAGCCGTTTGCAGGTTGTCCGCATGCATCCAGCGAATGGGCAGAGCTTCGGGCAGCTCGTCCATATGCTTGTAAAAACGTTGCACCAGTCGGCGGAGTTTGGCTTCACCACCAATGCGTTGATACAGCGTGCGTGTGTCACTTTGGATCTGCATGTATACGGGTCTCCTTGGAGGGTGCGTAGCAGGGGGCAAAAAAAAGGCCGGGCATAAAGCCCGACCCTTTTGCTTGAGTGTGAATCAGATCACTTTCGAGAAGCTGGTTCCCTCTTTCTTCTTCTGCAGGTATTCATCGAATACCATGGCAACGTTTCTGATCAGCAGACGCCCTGCGGGCAGTACGGTGAGACCGTCGTTGCGCAGTTCAACCAGATTATCCGCAGCCATCTCATCCAGATCCCTGATGCCATCGGCAAAGTGCTCCCTGAAGTTGATGCCGAACTTGTCTTCAAACAGGCTGTAGTCCAGTGAAAAGTCACACATCAGGCGCATGATGACCTGCCGGCGCAGGTGATCTTCATCGGAAAGGATATAGCCACGGAATACCGCGAATGCATCGCCATCAACAGCTGCCGCGTAGGCATCCATCTCTTTTTCGTTCTGGAAGAAACCGCCGCCAACATAACCGATGGAGGTGACGCCCAGCCCGATCAGGTCACATTCGGCCTGAGTGCTATAGCCCTGAAAGTTGCGGTAGAGCTTGCCATTCTGCTGCGCAATGGTCAGCTCATCTTCCGGCTTGGCGAAATGATCCATGCCGATAAAGACATAGCCGGCAGCAAGCAGCTTGTTGATGCTGTGCTCAAGAATATTCAGTTTCTCCTGCGCTGATGGCAGGGCACTCTCATCAATGCGGCGCTGCGGCATGAACATATGCGGCAGATGTGCATAGTTAAACAGGGCAATGCGGTCGGGACTGAATTCGATGATCGTGTCCAGCGTGGTATCAAATGTCTCCACCGTCTGATGGGGAAGGCCGTACATCAGATCGATGTTCATCGATTTGAAACCGTGGGCCCGCGCCTCATTGAGTACGCGCAGGGTCTCATCCTTGCTCTGAATGCGGTTGACCGCTTTCTGCACGATCGGATCGAAATCCTGTACGCCCATACTCATGCGATTCAGGCCGATCTCCTGCAATACGCGTACAGTATCTTCATCGCACTCGCGCGGATCAATCTCGATGCTGAATTCACCCTCATCTTTGGCGACGAAGTTGAAACGCTCGCGCAGACGGATCATGATGACCCGCATCTGGTCGTTGCTCATGAAGGTCGGTGTACCGCCGCCAAAATGCAGCTGAGTTACGGGGCGACTCGTGTTACCCATGGTGTCGGCAACGCGGTCAATCTCTTTGAGTAACAGCTCCAGATAGGCGGCTGCGCGTTCATACTTTTTGGTGACGATCTTGCTGCAACCGCAGTAGTAGCAGACGGTATTGCAGAACGGGATATGTATATAGAGGGACAGTGGCGCATTATCATCTGCCACGCGCTTTAGTGTGGCGGCATAATCTGCGCTACCGATGCCGGTGTGAAACATCGGTGCAGTAGGATAAGATGTATAGCGTGGCCCGGCCTTGTCATATTTCTTAATTACGGCCAGATCGAAAAGATCAGCGCCCCCCAGTTGGGAGGCGCTATTATCGCGGTACTTGTTAGTCATTAGTTTGTACTTGCCCTCATGTAAGCCATGATATCCTGAATGCTGTCGGATGACAGTTTTTCCACCTTTTTACCGGCACGATCGACATGACGGCCATGACGGATGCGCAGATCAAGCAGTCGATCACTCAGGTCAGCAATCGAACGGGTCTCAGCAGCATTACCAATCAGCTTGATATCAGCCGGTGTGGTATGGCAGGCGGCACAGTTGCTTGCATAGAGCGCCTTTCCGTTTGCCGGGTTGGCCATGTAACGCAGGGAGCTGACATAGCTGGCGACATCAGCAATATCCATGTTGCTCAGCTGGTGACGTTTGCTGGTCATCAATGTGCCCGGACGACCATAACGCATGGTGTGGACAATGTCGGTCAGATCCAGTTTGGTATAGACCAGATTTTTGGCACCAATACCCGTTATAGCACGACCATCTATACCATGGCAGGTGGAGCAAACAGCTTCAAAGCGCTTCTTGCCGTTTGCCAGATTCGGTTTGTAATCAAAGGTTTTGATGTAATCAATGACCGCCTCGATTTCGAGCGCATCGAGCGTATATTTCTTCGGAGTCATGGCTGTGCCTTCTACTCCGTACGTGATGATGCGACGCATCTCATCACGGCTGATCAGTTTGGCAATCGCCCGATGGTTTCTGGCAGGGAAGGGCTTCAGACTTTTTCCAAAGTCGCTGACTTCACCGGTTACGCCATGGCACATGGCGCAGTTGGCTTCGTATAGAGCCTTTCCATCCAACGTATCCGTAGCTGAGGCAGCCATCGGTGATATCGCCAGGGCGGCAAGCACCCCTATCCATTGTTTGATTCGCATAGACTCTCCTTCCCTCCAGAATATGAAGGGCTAACTATTTACCACAAGGGTTGTTAGCGCAAGGGTTACTTATTTGACTTCGGCCTGTTTGCTTTTGATGAATGCAACCATGGCGTCAATCTCTTCCTCATTCAGCTTGCTGCTGAATTTTGGCATGGATTTGCGGCCGTCGGTGATTGCGGCCTTCAGTACTGCCTCATCGCTGTTCATCAGTGCGAAGCCGGGACCCATCTTCTTTTTATCGATCTTGTGGCACATTTTGCATTTGCCGTTGTAGATCTTTTCGGCATCAATATCTGCCATGGCAATCTGGGCAGTCAGGCCGAAGCATGCTGCTGCGGCGATCAATAAACAGGTTTTTTTCACGTTGTTCTCCTTTTTTTGCTCCCGATGGAGCGATGATAACCTTTGAGAGGGATCAGGCATAAGTGTAATGATTCCACTCACAGGCAAACTATTGCGCAGTTACATTTCAACAGGCACAGATCCGGGCTTGTAAAACCACATCTGGTAGAGACTGGTTAACAACTGACCGCCGAAGGCAATACCCATCAGTGCGCCATTGGCAATAACGACATAGGCAAAGCCAGGCATGATTTTGGTGATGTACCATGAGACGATATCCATCAGCAGGAACATGAATGGGATGGCCACGGTGACGCGTTTGAGCCATACCGGCATTTCGCAGAGGATGAAGATGCGGCCGACAAAGAAGAGGATGAAGGCGATGCCGAACAGATGGATATGGGATACGCGTACCAGTGCCGGGATGGTGGCGCCGGTATCCATTTCAGTCATGGCAACCACATTGGCGTAGGAGGTGAAGTGGGGGATGGACATGCCGCTTTCGGCGGAGTGACACATGATGCAGTTCTCCTGCATGATAGGTTCAACTTTTTCGTGGAACTCCTCTTCCTTGGCGCCGTTGTTGATCCAGTCCAGAATGGTCTGTTTGGCGGCCAGATTCGGCAGATTGGATTCCATCGGGCCATTGATGGCGGCACCCAGGCGGGTCTGGTTATGGCTGCCGTAGTAGGCAAGCTGGACATCCTTGACCGAGAGGCCCGGCTCTCCGTCACGACCCTGATGCGTGTAATAGAGGTTGAGCAGGGCAAACAGATAGGCGAAGCCGATGGTGACAAGGAACATTGAATCGAGAATTTTTTCGCTGACGGAGGCATCAGCAAAGCGTTTGAATTTGGGCATTAAATGCACCTCTTTTTTGAGTTTTCGGCATTATAGTAGCGCTGAAAAAGTTAGCAATAGCTTTAAATACTTGAGTTTTCTCCGCGGTTATTGCGTGATGAACCGCGAGCCCGTTACTTGTTGCGCATACTTGTGATGCAGAAGGCGCCCGGTTGCAGTAGATCTCCGAACTGGCAGCGGCCGGGGTTGGCGCCATCATCCAGGTGTTGCAAAGCGTAAGGGGTGCGCTAGCTGGCATTGTGCGGCGGATGCAATATAGTCCGCTGCCTATCATAAAAGAGAGGTGCAGGGGGCTTTAATGTTTGGATTGGGAACAACGGAATTGCTGTTGATACTGTTAATTGTTGTACTGATGTTCGGGGCGGGAAAAATCCCCCAGTTGGGTGCAGGCTTGGCCAAGGGCATAAAAAACTTTCGCAAGACCATGTCCGATGACGAACCATCCGCTAAGGACACAACGGGCGCTGATGATGGCGCCGTCAAAAAGGATTAGGAGCTTATACGATGCCCGATATCGGGTTATTTGAGCTGATTCTTATCGGCATTGTGCTGTTTGTGGTTGTGGGGCCGGAGCGCATGCCGGAATTCCTAGGCCAGATCGGGCGCTGGGTAAGGCACGGACGCGGCTGGATGTCGCATATGGGCAGTGAGATAAGCCGTGAAACCAGCGATGTGATCAAGCCGTTGCAGGATACGGGTAACGAAATTCGCTCGGAAATAGATGCCATCAAGTCCGGGGCAACCGATGCCGAGTTGGCTGTTACACGGGACGTTGTCGCTGACAATCCGCACAGGAAAGATTGATGTCTGAGGTTGTCGAGGGATTTCTTTCACATTTGAAAGAGCTGCAGTGGCGTTTGCGACTGGCATTGATTGTCTATGTTGCGGGCGTGTTATTGTTGATGAACTGGTCTGCGCCGGTGTTCGACTTTATGGCAGCACCGTTATTGGGGGCGCTGCCTGCCGGTACGCCGATGATTTTTCTAAATGCGCCGGATGTGTTCTTTACCTATTTGAAAATTGCCCTGTTGGGTAGCCTGTTCGCCACTTCGCCACTGACTTTTTACCAGCTCTGGGCTTTTATTGCTCCCGGCTTGTATCAGGAAGAGAAGCGGTTGTTCCTCTTCTCCGTGATTGCCAGTGTGCTGTTGTTTACCGGTGGCGGCGCATTTGCCTATTTCCTGGTCTTTCCGATGGTTTTTCAATTCTTCCTCGGTTTTGCCACCGATCAGATCCATGCCTTGCCTGCGATCAAGGAGTATCTCTCCCTGTTTCTCAAGATGGTTTTTGCTTTCGGTCTGAGCTTTCAGATTCCGATTGTGCTGACCGTGCTGGCCAGGCTTAATATTGCCACGCCCGAAGGTATGGCGAAGCAGCGCCGTTATGTCATTGTCTGGGTATTTATTGCGGCTGCGATTCTTACACCGCCTGATATTATTTCCCAGGTGCTGCTGGCTGTGCCAATGCTGCTGCTCTATGAGATCGGCCTGGTTGTGGCGCGTATGAGTGTACGCGACAGAGGCGACTCCGTTTCACCTTAATTGTTGGGTTTGTAACTCATTCAGGCTGTGCATAAGCAGCATTTGCTGTCTTTCAGCATAGGTGAGCAGTGCCTTGCGCAGCGGCGGGTAGGCCTCGGTCACACTTCTGAAGCTACCATAAGGGATGTGCAGTATATCCACGCTCTGATCGCTGACCATATCGGCGGGGCAGCCGTTATCATGAATGGCTGATGTGGCGCCTACCAGGGAGCCGGGGGTTAGCGATTTGAGTCGTTTAATCAGGCCATTGTTCTCCAGCAGATATCCGGCTGTGCCGCGTACGATCAGATCCACATGATTAAGTCGTTCTCCGGCCTTGTGGATCATTATGCCCGCTCCGTATTGACGCAGTGAACTCTCGCTGGCCATATGTTTACGCAAGTCCAGTGGTACATCCTGCAGAAGCGGACAGAGCGATATCCATGTCACCATGTTGCGGGCATCCATTTTGTGCTGCAGGGCATTTTTTAGCACCGGCTCCTTGAGCAGGGCGGCAGCCATTTTTTTGCTTGGCAGCTTGATCAATACTGAATCTTTGTTGGCTACGATTTCCGCCGTGTAGCGGCCCGGTTGCAGCACGGCATTCTCGCCCACGAGGTCACCCGCTCCGATCAGGTTAAGCAGCACCGGCCGGTTCTTCTCTCCGCTGGTGAATTCAGCCAGCTCACCCTCGTGCACCAGATAGAGTGCGTCGGTCTGATCGCCCTTGCGTACCAGATGTTCTCCCTCTTTGATGCGCAGGGTGTGCAGGCGTTGCCACAGGCGGTTGCGCATGGTGGACGGGAGTAGTGTTTCAATGGCCAGATGCTCCTGCATCGAGTCCGTGCGGATGCGGCCTATTTGCGGGTACTGATGACTCAGTGCATCCGCTTTGCCGGGGGCGCCATCTTTGAGCAGCAGCTGATAGAGGTGGCGGAGCACCTCTGTTGCTGTAGTAAGTTGCCCATGTTCTATCAACAGGTCTGCATACTGCCTGAGGTAGGCCTCATTATCGGGGTAGAGGCGAACCAGATCGGCGTAGACTTTCAGCTGATTGCCGGCATTCAATGTTTTTCGCTGAGGGGGAGTAGTCATCACCGCCATACTCTGCTGCAGAGACCCTTTTTGGTACAGCATTGCTTGACGATATATGTAGCCATGATTGCTGTCATGACGGCCTGCGGTCGGTTGCTGGCAACGGGACATGAAGGGCGCTCTGTATTTGTCGGGCACGCAGGTTAGTGTTCGGCAGCTGGAGGGGATGCAATGGCCTTGATGATTACCGATGACTGTATTAACTGCGCGGTGTGCGAGCCGGAGTGTCCGAACCTGGCCATTTACGAGGGGGAGGATATTTTTGAAATTGATCCGAACCTCTGCACCGAATGTATCGGCCATTTTGATGAGCCACAGTGTCAGTTGGTTTGTCCTGTGGACTGTATCCCGCTGAACCCGGCCAAGCAGGAGACCCCGGAGCAGTTACAGGCTAAATATCAGCTACTGACCGGAACGCGGCCATGAGCGGGCGCCTGTTTATTGTCTCCGGCCCTTCGGGTGCAGGCAAGTCCAGCCTCTGTGCGGCACTGCTGGCCGAATGCCCCAGCCTGAATCTGTCTATTTCATGTACGACCAGAAAACCGCGGCCGGGCGAGGTGGATGGTCGTGAATATCACTTTTTGGCGGTATCCGATTTTGAAGTGCAGCGTGAGCAGGGTGATTTTCTGGAGTGGGCCAGTGTGCATGGTAACCTGTACGGTACCCGCCAGAGAGATGTTGAGGCTCAGCTGCAGCATGATCATGATGTGTTGCTGGAAATCGACTGGCAGGGGGCCAGGCAGGTGGCTGAAAAGATGCCTGATGCCATCCGCGTATTTATCCTGCCACCATCACTGGTTGAGCTGCGCAGGCGTCTGTCCGGCAGAGGGCAGGATGATGAGGTGACCGTAAATCGCCGCATGGCTGCTGCGGAGATGGAAATGTCGCATGCCGGAGAAGCGGCTTATCAGGTTGTTAATGATGATTTTGCAACGACGCTGGCTGCTTTGCGGACGATTTTCTCCTGATCGATGCGTTTTTTGATCATCTCCTCTAAACCGGATGATCGCTTGTGTTGTTGCATTTTGTTGTCACCTTCCTAGGTTTGAGCTTCAGTTCCTCCGGAGGTAAGCCGCATGGCTCGCGTAACAGTTGAAGATTGTATCAGTTATTACCCTAATCGTTTTGAAATGGTGCTGCTTGCATCCAGACGAGCCCGTCAGATTCAGAATGGTATGCCTCTGATGATGGAAACCGAAGGTGACAAGCCAACCGTGAGCGCTCTGCGTGAAATGGGTGAAGGTTTTGTTTCATGGGATGTACTGTTTGATCATGATGATCAGCATCGCCGCAGACTGGCAGCAGCCTATAACGAGGAAGAGGGCAACGGGGAAATCTGATTTCCTCGGCTTGCTTCACCGTAATCAGTAGCTGACTGTGAGCCGTATATTTGAGATCACTGAGCGCGTCGCTCTGTATGCGCCCAAAGCCAATCTAGATCTGATCAACCGTGCTTATGTATTTGCGGCTCATGCCCATGCCGGACAGTTCAGAAGTTCCGGCGAGCCCTATATCACCCATCCGCTGGCTGTTGCCGGTATACTTGCCAGCCTCGGTATGGATGAGGCTTCGGTGATTACCGCTCTGTTGCATGATACCGTAGAAGATACCGGCGTCAGTCTGGCTGAGGTCGAGAGTAATTTCGGTGCAGATGTGGCGCGATTGGTGGATGGTGTCACCAAAATCGGGCAAATTCATTTTAATTCGTCGGAACACAAGCAGGCTGAGAACTTTCGTAAAATGATCCTGGCTACAGCCAAGGATTTGCGCGTGCTGATCGTGAAACTGGCTGATCGTTTGCATAATATGCGTACGCTGGGTTTTGTGCCGGAGCACAAGCGTCGCCGTATCGGCGAGGAGACCTTGCAGATTTATGCGCCGCTGGCGCACAGGCTGGGTATGCACTGGGTCAAGCAGGAGATGGAGGATCTGGTCTTCTCCCATCTGGAGCCGGATGCCTACATGTCGCTGCTGGTCGAAATGCAGGGGCGCCTGGAGATGCTTAACCAGACGCGGGAACGTCTGGAAATGCTGATTCAGGAGGCCTTGCTGCGAAAGGGCTTGCCCGCCACAGTGCACGGGCGCATGAAGCATATGTACAGCATCCATGAAAAGATGCAGCGCAAGCACGTAAATTTCGATGATATCTTTGATCTGATCGCATTCCGCGTCATCGTCGATGATGCGCCCACCTGTTATCAGGCGCTTGGTATTGTGCACAGCCTGTATCGGCCGGTTCCCGGACGATTCAAGGACTATATTGCGCTACCCAAGCCAAATGGCTATCAGTCGCTGCACACAGCGGTGATCGGGCCGGAAAATTTTCGCATTGAAATACAGATCCGAACGCATTTGATGCACAGCTTTGCTGAAGATGGCGTTGCTTCCCACTGGGCTTATAAAGAAGGGAAAACGGCAGGCAAGGAGAGCTTTAAATGGCTTCGGCAGCTGGCGGAACTGATTCAGGAGACGGATAATCCCGGCGAATTTCTCGAAAATGTCAGGCTCGACCTGTTTGTGCAGGAGGTTTACGTCTTCAGCCGGGACGGTGATATTTTTGCCTTGCCGCGTGGCGCCAGACCGCTTGATTTTGCCTATGCCGTGCACACCGATGTCGGTCATCACTGTGTCGGCGTGCGTATCAATGGTGACGTCGCCGATTTTTCCACCCGCCTGCATAATGGCGACCAGATAGAGATTATGACCAGTCCGGATCAGTCACCGAGCAGGCAGTGGGTGCAATATGCAAAAACACCGCGTGCTCGTCAGGCTATCCGCCAGTGGTTCCGTCGCCAGGAGCGTGATGGCAGCATCCGTATGGGTGAGAAGATACTGCACGAAGTGATCGGTAAGAAAGACGCGGGCAAGGTCATTATTGAAAAATTGGGTTGTGCTGATCAGCAGGAGCTGAAGTCACGTATCGGGCGAGGAGAAATCGCCATACACAAGCTGCTGGAAGTGGTTGATCATAATCATTTCCTGCCATTGAAACTCAAGGGTATGCAGCGCGCCATGATGCGGGCAGCAGATTGTTGTCATCCTGTTCCCGGCGATCCGGTGCTCGGCCGCTTTGTTGCCGGCGCCGGCATGATCCTGCATCACCGGAAATGCAATGCGCTCAGCGAGGAGGACTGCAAAGACAGTCTGGAAGTCGAGTGGCAGGCGAAGCCAGGCGAGTTGTTCAGTACCGGTATTGAAGTGCACTCGAGAAACAAGCGTGGCATGTTGGCCAATGTTACCCGCAATATTGCCGAGGCGAACTCCGGCATCGAAGATTTGCGTCTGACCCAGCGCGGCGGAGAGATGACCGAGTTACTCTTCCTTGTCGAGGTGGAGGATCGCAAGCATCTGGCACAGGTGATGCGGGCCATTAAATCGGTGGATGGCGTCTCCAGCGTAGCGCGGCGCAATCGGGTCGGCCTGAGCGGGAAACCTGCTGCAGGTGAAAAAGCTGCCGGCAGACCATTTTCTGCAACATTGCGCGACCTGTTCAGTAGAAAATCATCAGAACATGAGGGGGAAAAGAAGTGAGCCAAATTCATATTGTTGATACACAAAATGCGCCCAAGGCAGTCGGTCCGTACAGTCAGGCGGTTATCCATCACGGTGTGCTCTATGCATCGGGTCAAATCGGACTGGATCCGCTGACGGCAAAGCTGGTGGGTGATGATGTGCTTTTGCAGGCCAGGCAGGTAACAGCCAATCTGAGTGCTGTACTGGACGAAGCCGGAGCATCGCTGTGCCATATCCTCAAGGTGAATATTTTCCTGACCGATATGGCTGACTTTCCCGCCATCAATGCGGTCTATGCCGAGTGGCTGGGTGATCATCGCCCGGCACGCGCAACGGTTGCCGTGGCAGCGCTGCCGCTGGCTGCGAAAATCGAGATGGATCTGGTGGCGCGTGTACGCGTGTAACAGTAGCAATCATTCCGGTCGAGAGTAACAGATAAAAAAGAGGCCCCTGTCCATGATGGACAGGGGCCTCCGGAATCGGGCGCGATTAAGCGGCTTTCTGAACTTTACCGGAACGCAGGCAGCTGGCACAAACCTTGATTTTACCAGTCTGACCATTCACGACAGCGCGAACATGCATCAGGTTAGGCAAAAAACGACGCTTGGTCGTATTATGTGCGTGACTGACATTGTTGCCGCTCATAGGGCCTTTTCCACATACTTCGCAACGTTTAGCCATGATAACCTCCAATGAAAACGGGGCGCACTTTAGGTGAAGGCGAGCCGTCATACAAGCAAAAAAAAACCGGTTCCGCTGTTTGCAGCCTTATACACAGTTTTTTCCGACTGCCACTGCAATAACAGACCAGGGTTTGGGGGGGGGTACTGCTGCCGGTAGTCTTTACCATGGCTGTTTATACAGATACTGATGCCCGCTGCCGTGCAGCAAGCCTTGAAGGCTTGTGTGTCTGCCTGAAATGCAGGGCTTCTGTAGTGCGAGGCTGTATGGCCAGCCTCACGATTGAGCAAAAGCACTCTGATCAGCGCATTCATCTCTTTGCCTGATGCGGTTGCCGGCGTTAGTCTGCGCGACCTTTTTATCGGCTCAGGCAGTACATTCGGAGGCAGCTATTATGCTAGCACGCACACATTGCGGTGATTTCAGAGTTCATCATATCGGGCAGACGGTGCGCCTGAACGGGTGGGCGCAAACCAATCGCGATCACGGCGGTGTTGTATTTATTGATGTGCGCGATCGTTCCGGCTTGATTCAGATTGTTGTCCACCCGGATGATCCGGCTGTACACAAGCTGGCTCATAGTCTGCGTCAGCAGGATGTGATTGAGGTGACAGGTGAGGTCATCGCCCGTGCGGACGAAACGATCAATACCAAATTGCCGACCGGTGCTGTTGAAGTGAAGGCGGTTGCTATCACCATACTCAATCGTTCCGAGACACCGCCATTCATGATTGATGATGCCTGCGATACCGGAGAGCAGCACCGCCTAGAATACCGCTATCTGGATCTGCGCCGGCCGAAGATGCAGGGCTTTATGGCGCTGCGTCACCGCGTCACCCATGCCGCGCGTAACTTTCTCGACAGCCAGAGCTTTCTGGAGATCGAAACACCGATTCTGAACAAATCCACACCGGAAGGTGCGCGCGATTATCTGGTGCCGTCGCGTGTCTATCCAGGCTCGTTTTTTGCTTTGCCACAGAGTCCGCAGATTTTTAAGCAGTTGTTGATGGTCGCCGGTATGGACCGCTACTACCAGATTGCCCGCTGTTTTCGTGATGAAGATCTGCGTTCGGATCGTCAGCCTGAATTTACACAGGTCGATATCGAACTCTCATTTGTTAATCAGGATGAGGTGATGGCCGTCGCTGAAGGTCTATTGCGTGCCATGTTTGATGCCGGTGTCGGCATCCATCTGCCGGAGGCGTTCCCGAGGATCACCTATGCCGAGGCAATGGAGAGATTCGGGCTGGATCGACCTGATGTCCGTTTCGGGCTTGAGCACGTTAATATTACCGATCTGATGAAGCGGGTGGATTTCAAGGTCTTCCGTGAACCGGCTGATAATGGTGGACTGATCAAGGTGATGCGCGTGCCCGGTGGCAGTGCGCTCAGTCGCAAGCAGATTGATGATTACACCAAATTTGTGTCGATTTACGGCGCCAGAGGCCTGGCATGGATCAAGGTTAATGATGTAACGGATCTGGCAGCCGGGCTGCAGTCACCGATTGTGAAGTTCCTGCCTGAAGATGTACTGACAGACCTGTTGCAAGCCTGCGGTGCGGAAAACGGCGACCTGCTATTCTTCGGCGCCGGCGAAACCAAGGTCGTTAATGATGCGCTGGGTAACCTGCGTGTGAAGGTCGGCCATGATATGGGGCTGGTCACAGCAGGCGATCATCGCTTTGTCTGGGTGGTCGACTTCCCGATGTTCGACTGGAATGCCGATGAGAAGCGCCCGGAAGCGTTGCATCATCCGTTTACAGCACCTTATGCGGAAGACCTGCACAAGCTGGAGAGCGATCCGCTGAACATGCGTTCACAGGCCTATGATCTGGTCTGGAACGGCACCGAAATCGGTGGTGGCTCCATCCGTATTCATAATCCTGAAGTACAGGCACGCGTCTTCAAGACGCTGGGTATCTCCGATGAAGAGGCCGATGCCAAATTCGGCTTCCTGGTCAATGCCCTGAAGTACGGCGCACCGCCGCATGGTGGTCTGGCCTTCGGTCTGGACCGTGTACTGTCGCTGATGGCCGGCGTGGATTCGATTCGCGATGTGATCGCATTTCCGAAAACCCAGAAGGCAGCTGATCCGATGTCCAATGCACCAAGTGAAGTCTCCGATGCCCAGTGGAAAGAGCTGGGTCTGCGCAAGCGCCGGACCATTCAGGAAACTGATTAAGCTATAGCGATTAGCTACCCTCCCGGCTTGGCACTGTAGAAAGCATATACAGCAGCTGCAGCGACGCGCCGTAATCGGCGCGGGGAGAGGGGGGGGGGGGGACATCTTCCGGGCGTAGATGGACTCTGTTCACAGGCCGATGCTGCTGGTAGCCGGTTTTAGGTCCAGGAGGGTTATATATTAATCCTCCCTGCGAATACCGGATCAGCGTCTGGCCCTTTATGCAGTGAATATTCCAGCCAATATCTCAGTGAATCCGGATATTCTGGCCTGTAGCTGAGATCTGTCGGCAGAACTTTTGTCCGTACCCGTATTGGCTTTCCGGGATTGACAACACACGCCGATGACAGGATTATGCAAGGCATGAGATTTACACTGTATCTGGTACTACTGTTATGTGCCGCCTGTGCAATGCAGCCGCCTGCACAGGAGATGTCTGATGCGCGCTCTGCCATGAAGACGGCTCAGCAGTTGCCCGGTAACACATCGAAATCCGATCATTATTTGCAGAGTGCTGAAGAGGCACTGGATGAAGCTGCCGAGGCAATGCGTGCAGAAGAGTATGACAAAGCGCGTAACAAGGCGCTGGAAGCAAGACGCAATGCGCAGGAAGCCGCCCGCATCAAACAACAAATCAAATAACGCTGGTTCTCAAAGAGTCGGAACAAGAGAGGTTCATGATGTCATTTGAAAAAATCTGCGTCCCGGAAATCGGTGACAAAATCACCATGGGCGATGACGGCATACTGCATGTGCCGGATCAGCCTGTTGTTACATTTATCGAAGGCGACGGTATCGGGCCCGATATCTGGAAATCCACACGCTCAATTCTTGATGCCGCCGTTGCCAAAGCCTATGGGGACAGCCGCAAGATCTCATGGATGGAGGTATATGCCGGCGAAAAGGCATGGAATCTGTACGGCCAGAGTGATGATGCATGGCTGCCCAAAGAGTCGCTGGATGCGATGACTGAATATCTGGTGGGTTTGAAAGGCCCGCTGACCACACCGATCGGTGGCGGTATGGGATCACTGAATGTGGCGATCCGTCAGGTGCTGGATCTGTATGTATGTCTGCGTCCGGTCAAACATTTTACCGGTGTGCCGAGCCCTGTGAAACGCCCGCAAGATGTGAATATGGTGATTTTTCGCGAGAATACCGAAGATATCTATGCCGGTATCGAATGGCCGGCTGGCAGCGATGAGGTTAAAAAAGTAATTGCATTTCTGCAGGACGAAATGGGTGTAACAAAAATCCGTTTCCCTGACAGCTCGGGCATCGGTGTGAAACCTGTCTCTCAGGAAGGTACTGCCCGTCTGGTGCGTGCGGCGATCCGCTATGCTATCGATAATGAACTGAAGAGCGTTACCCTGGTACACAAGGGTAATATCATGAAGTACACTGAGGGTGCTTTCCGCAACTGGGGCTATGAGATTGCCAAGCAGGAGTTTGGTGCTGAAGAGATAGATGGCGGTCCATGGTGTAAACTGCCCAATGGCATCATCATCAAGGATGCGATAGCGGATATTGCCCTGCAGCAGGTGCTGACCCGTCCGACAGAGTTCGATGTGATTGCCACGCTGAATCTCAATGGCGACTATCTCTCCGATGCACTGGCCGCTCAGGTTGGCGGCATCGGTATCGCACCGGGTGCGAATATCAATTACACCAGCGGCCATGCCATCTTTGAAGCTACCCATGGCACTGCGCCGAAGTACGCGGGCAAGGATATGGTCAACCCTTCATCGATGACGCTCTCCGGTGAGATGATGTTGCGTTATATGGGCTGGGCCGAAGCGGCCGATCTGGTGCTCAAGGGTATCAACGGGGCTATTGCCGCCAAAACGGTGACCTATGACTTCCACAGGCTGATGGAGGGCGCGACCAGGCTTTCCACCTCGGAGTTCGGCGAGGCGGTCATTGCCCATATGGGCGATGCCGGGCGCATGCCGGATGAGGCTGCCGATCAGTACGATCAGCTGGCTGAACAATTCAAGGAGTTGTTCGAATCGGGAGCCGAGAAGACATCCGAATTTGCCGCGACAGCGATGGAAAAGGCGCGCGAGCAGTTGACTGCCGCCGGTACATTCAGCGAAGAGCAGGGCAAGAATCTGAAGGTGTTTCTGGAGCGTGATTTCTCGCAAATGGCGCAGACGATGCGCGATGAAGCGAAGGAGAAGCTGAATCCAGCGCGCGTTGGTGCTGGCGCTCTCTCTTCACTCTATGCCTTGCTCAATGTCGCCGGTCTTGCACTGAGTTCAGTGGCAGTACGCACACAAAAAGCCCTCTCCTGCCGCTCCGGTGAAATTACCAGTGCTGGTACACTGACCTGTGTCAGCTGTGATAATGAGCTGCACTTCAAGAAGACCGGGCGCGTACCGCCATGCCCGAAGTGTCATGCCACGGAGTTTCGCAAGAGCTATTAACGGCAACGGAAATCGGAAGCATAAAAAAAGGCCGGATCATTCGATCCGGCCTTTTTTTATATCTGCAGTGAAGCAGTTCTCAGAAGCGGAAGAAACCGCCAATAACAGGCCCTTTCAGTGTCATATCAGCAATCATGCCGGTGTTGTTGAGTTTCAGCTTGATAAAGCGGTAACCGGCGTAAATACCCAGTGTCGGCAGTGGCGAGAACTCCACCTGTGCGCTGGCATCGGTGAAGGTGTTGCCGGAGTAGCCCAGATAGCCGAAGCGACCGGTCACCCCGATAAAGTCGGCCAGTGCCACGCGACCGCGCAGGCCGACAGTAGGAATTGGAATGGTCATGTTCTTGCTGCTTGTCACACCACCGGCGGTGATCGATGTTTTGGCACTGACTGTTTTTACCGCCGTTTCAATACCGATCTGCAGTCGGGAGGGTAGATCATCCATATTGACCAGATAATAGGTATAGCCGATATCAAACACATCGGCCTTGAATTCACTGGTGGCGACACTACCCGCCGTATAGGTCCGGCCATTATAGGTGATGTTTCGCGTCAGTGTACCGGATCCTTTGAAGCTCATCGGGACGAACTCAAACGAAAGTTGAGAGTCGCCGAGCAGCAGATCGATCTCACCTACTGGCTGGGTGCTGTTTTTAAAGTGGAGATCTTTTTCCACATCGACCTGTGTGCCGACATTATTCACCGTGGCACCGAAGAAGCCGGAGGGCGAGAGCAGCATAAAGCCCGGCTTGATCGCGATTGTTTCATCGGCCTGGGCGACCGAGGTAAAGCTGATGGCGGCAGCCGCCAGGGCAATCAGTTTCTGTTTCATTCAACGCTCCATTGTTCGATTTTTACCGCCTGACGCTGCGGCGCCGGCACTATATATATGCGATCTGCATCACACCATCATGGCGGACGCTGCAAATCTCTCGCGAGACGATACAATCACCGCATGTTTTTAGGTGTTGATACCGGCGGTACGTTTACCGACTTTGTGCATTTCAGCGCAGCCGGTCTGCGTTTCCACAAGGTACTATCCACATCTGCCGATCCGTCGCGGGCCATTGAACAGGGCATAGCTGAACTGAAACTGAAAGCCTGTGACCTGCATCTGGTGCACGGCTCAACGGTAGCCACCAATGCCGTCTTGGAGCGCAAGGGTGCACGCACGCTGTTTGTCACCAACAGGGGCTTCGAGGATCTGCTGACTATCGGCAGGCAGACCCGAGCGGATCTCTATGCCCTCTGTCCGGAGCAAGCGGAAGTATGGCTCAAACAGCGAGATACTGTCGATGTCGACGGCCGTATTGATGCACAGGGCGACATGCTGCATGCGCTGGACGACGCATCAATCGATGCACTGGCCCGGCGGCTGGCTGACGGCGATTACGAGTCGGTTGCCATCTGCCTGCTCTTCTCCTTTCTCAATCCCGTCCATGAACAGGCTTTGGCCGCAGCCCTGCCTGTAAACATGTTTGTTTCGGCTTCCCATCAGGTACTGGCCGAATACCGCGAGTATGAGCGGGGTACGACTACCTTTCTCAATGCCTATGTCGGGCCGCTGGTGCAGCGTTATCTGCAACGTCTGCAGCATACACTTGCGCCGCGTCACCTGTTTGTCATGCACTCGGCAGGCGGTGTGATGCAGGCTGAAAGAGCAGGGGAGCAGGCGGTAAGGCTGCTGCTGTCCGGGCCTGCAGGCGGGCTTGTTGCCGCCACCGCGGTCGGTCGCCAGTTGGGTGAAACGCAGCTGCTGAGCTTTGATATGGGCGGCACCAGTACCGATGTGGCGCTGATTTGCGGTGAACCGGCCATGACCACAGAGGGTGAGGTGGCAGGGCTGCCGGTATCGTTGCCGATGCTGGATATCCATACCATCGGCGCCGGTGGCGGCTCACTTGCCTGGCTGGATGAGGCGGGACTGCCGCAGGTGGGACCGGCCTCGGCGGGAGCCGATCCGGGGCCGGTCTGTTACGGACGAGGTGGCACACAGGTGACGGTAACCGATGCCAATCTGCTGCTCGGTCGTATTCCTGCAGCGGCCCGCATGGCCGGATCAATGAAACTGGACAGGAGTGCGGCCGAGCGGGCCTTCGAGGCGTATGGGCAGGGCTTTAACCTCAGCGCAACCCGGGCTGCGGAAGCTGTTATTGCCATTGCCGAAGAGCATATGGCCGGTGCCCTGCGCGTGGTCTCGGTGCAGCGCGGTCATGATCCGGCTGATTTTGCGCTGATCTGTTTTGGCGGTGCAGGCGGTCTTCACGCCTGTGCGCTGGCTGAGAAGCTGGCCATGCGGCGGGTTATTGTGCCGGTTGCCAGCGGCGCATTCTCGGCTCTGGGTATGCTGGCCGGACGCCAGCAGAGTGAATTTTCGCGCAGCCGCCGCATGGCCGTTGAAGATGCGGAGACCGCAGTGCAGTTGCAGTCACTGTTTGCCGAACTGGAGCATGAAGCGGCGCTGCAGATGCCTGGGCTGGCGCTCTCATTCGAGCGAAGGGTCGATATGCGTTATGCAGGTCAGGGCTTTCATCTGATGATTCCGCTGGCTGATGGCCCGGCTATCAATCTCCCCGCACTGGCAGAGCAGTTCTGCGCGGCACACGACAAGGTCTACGGCCACAGGCTGGCGCGCGCCGTGGAGATTATGACCGTACGGTTGACGGCTTTTGTGGCTCGCCCCGAACTCATCTGGCCGCCACTGCCTGCTGCTAAATCATCTGCGCCCTGCACCATGGTGGAAGTACACGGGGCCGGTGAGGTGTGCTGCTACCGGCGTGAGGATCTTGCGGCAGGCAGTCGCATCGATGGTCCGGCACTGGTGATCGAGGATATCGCTACGCTCTGGTTGCCCGCGCAGTGGCGCTTGCAGCTTTCGTTGCACGGCCACCTGTTACTGGAGCGTATCGGATGACAATTGATGCGGTTGCCATAAGCCTCTTTTCGCACCGTTTGTCGGCGCTCTGCGAAGAGATGGGTGCGGTGCTCAAACACAGTGCCATTTCACCGAATATTCGTGATCGCGAGGATTTCTCCTGCGCGCTGTTTGACCGTACGGGTGAGCTGGTTGCGCAAGCGGCGCATATTCCGGTTCATCTCGGTTCGATGGCCTTTGCCATGCATGATGTGGTGGATAGATTCGACTGGCGCGACGGGGATGTGGTGGTGTTCAACAATCCGTTTCTCGGCGGCACCCACCTGCCCGATATCACCGTTGTGATGCCGGTATTTATCAGTGCCGTGCTGGTCGGTTTTTCCGCCACGCGTGCCCACCATGCCGATATCGGCGGCAAATCTCCGGGTTCGATGGGGCTGGAAACCGCTCTTGCCGATGAGGGGATGGTGATCTCTCCGTGTTACTGGTTTGCCGCCGGAGAGGAGCAACCGGCACTGGCTGCGGCTTTTTATCAGCGTGTGCGTGCGCCGGATGAGCGATTGGGCGATCTCTCGGCCCAGCGCGCCGCCTGTGCCGTTGGTGCCATGCGTCTTGCGGCCTATGAGCCGGAGAAGCTGCAAACGATGTTCAGGCAGTTGATGGCGGTCTCCTCGCGCTATGGCCGACAGTGTGTCGCTGCCATTCCCGATGGTGTTTACCGCTTTGCCGATGCGCTGGAGGATGACGGCTGCGGTAACGGGCCGCTGACGATCAGGGTGCAGCTGACCATAGCAGGGGAGACGGCTTGCGTGGATTTCACCGGTACGGCTATGCAGACGAGCGGGCCGGTTAACTGCCCGCTGGCGGTGACTGCAGCCAGTGTCTTTTATGTCTTTCGCTGCCTGATGCCGAAGCATGTGCCGCAAACGGCCACCGTATTTGAGCCTATTACGATCACGACAGAAGCCGGCTCTCTGGTGCATGCAGGGGAGGGTGCGGCAGTGGCTGCCGGCAATGTTGAAACCAGCCAGCGCATTGTCGATGTGCTGCTCGGTGCACTGGCGCAGGCTTTGCCTGAGCGTATCCCGGCAGCAGCGCAGGGCACGATGAATAATGTGATCTTCGGCGGTGTTGAGCGGGCAGGTAATGCATGGGTCTATTACGAGACGCTGGCCGGTGGCATGGGTGCGCATGCATCAGGTAACGGGCTCTCCGCCGTGCAATGTCATATGACCAATACAAAGAACTCTTCCATTGAAGTGCTGGAGATGCACTATCCGCTCAGGCTGCAGGCCTATGCGGTGCGCCACGGCTCCGGTGGGGCGGGTCTGCACCGTGGCGGCGACGGGCTGATCCGGGAGTGGGAAGTACTGGAGAACTGGCATCTGTCGTTGCTGAGCGAGCGGCGCGTGAGTGGCCCCTGGGGCCTGGCAGGCGGTGACGCCGGGCTCAGTGGCGCCAACAACATCTGCCGAGAAGGTGAGTGGTCGGCACTGCCCGGGAAATTCACAACCCGCCTGAAAGCGGGTGATCGGTTGCGTGTGGAAACACCCGGCGGCGGCGGTTACGGATCTAGCAGTGAAAACGAACATCAGGACAGCGATCATGATCATACTGGCAATTGAATCTTCATGCGATGAAACGGCAACAGCCCTGTATGACGGGGATGTGGCAACCGGCAGCGGTCGTATTCTGGCCGAGCAGATAGCCTCCCAGATCGAGACACACGCCCGCTTTGGCGGGGTGGTGCCGGAAGTGGCATCGCGCGAGCATCTCACCGCACTGCCGCCGATGGTCGATGCCATTATGCAGGAAGCTGGCGTTAGCTGGTCGGACGTTGATGCCATTGCCGTGACAGCCGGGCCCGGCCTGATGGGGGCGCTGCTGGTCGGCACTTCCTATGCTCGTGCAGCAGGAGCCGTGCACAAGATACCGGTGCTGCCGGTACATCATATGGAGGGGCACCTGCTCGCACCCGGCTTAAGTGGTGAGCTGCCGGCCTTCCCCTTTATCACGCTGCTGGTCTCCGGTGGCCATACACTGTTGGTGCGCGTTGACGGTATTGGCGCCTACAGCCTGATCGGGCAGACACTTGATGATGCTGCTGGTGAGTGCTTCGATAAATCGGCGCGCCTGTTAGGCCTGCCCTATCCGGGCGGACCGGAAGTGGCCCGTCTGGCGCTGCAGGGAGATGCCAAGCGCTTCAAGCTGCCGCGCCCGATGCTGAATAAGGATAATCTCGATTTCAGCTTTTCCGGTCTGAAAACCGCAGTGATGTATGCCGTACGCAAGGCCGGCGGCAGCGACGCTCTGGATGATACGGCCCGCTGCGATATGGCGGCTGCTATCGAAGCCTCAATCTGCGAGGTGCTGGTTAAAAAATCTGTGCGCGCCTGCCGTCAGCAGGATGCACCAAGGCTGGTGATTGCCGGTGGTGTAGCCGCCAACAGCAGTCTGCGCAAGCTGCTTGCCACCTATGCTGATGAAGTCACCGTATTTTTACCTGAGCCCAAACACTGCACGGACAATGCCGCTATGATCGCCTATGCCGCCTTTGCCCGCCTTAGGGCCGGCAGTGAACCCTCCCTGGATTGGGATGCGCGTCCTCGCTGGCCGCTTGATACTGCTGCATAGTATTTGTTTTGTGGCACGGTGGTGCTACATTTCATCTGTGAGGTGATGTGATGGCAAAAACAGCAGTAGTCAGAGCGCGCATGGAACCCGAACTTAAGCAGCATGCGGAAGCCATTCTTGAACGGGTCGGACTTAAACCTTCAGAGGCAATCAATCTGTTTTACCAGCAAGTAGAACAGGCCGGCGGTCTGCCTTTTGCGGCTGGTGAGAGCCGTGCTATTCGGGAGCTGGATGAAGATATGGTCAGGCTAAAAGCATGTCGCGCGGGCGAATATATCGAACACGATGCCGTTGATGCATGGCTGCGATCTATTGGTACGGATGATGAGCTGCAATGCCCGGCAGAATAATCTGGCATCGCGAAGCAGTCCTTGATCAATACCGACTGTTTAATCATCTGAAATCGATCAATCCCGCTGCCGCCCGAAAAGCGGCAGCATTGATTCAGCAGGGGGCGCACAGCCTTCAGCAGTGGCCTAACCGCTGTCGCCCGATGGGTGATGGCAGTGGCAGGCGGGAGTTGGTCATTCAATTTGGTTCGGGTGCATTTGTGTTGCGATATGTGCTTGATGACGATGTCATCGTAGTCTTACGTGTTTGGCACTCAAAGGAGCTGCATCTCTGACTCCGTTGATGAGTCCAGCCGGAATAACTCAATAACTTATGCCTGACCCCCGATATTGATGCATCAGGTGCATCTTTTTACGGCCATGTTCGTTATACTTAATGAGGAGCAGTCTTTAGCCTGAATAATTCATAAAAAGAGGTGAGCCCCGCCTAACCCATTGATATAATGGTGGTTCCGCAACCCGTGCTTCGG
>PFXI01000040.1:0-35104 GCA_002791575.1 Zetaproteobacteria bacterium CG_4_9_14_3_um_filter_54_145
AAACAGAGCCGAAATAACGGCGATTGCATAAGACTAAACCATTTTGTGAACAATATTAATCGGTCGCCTGAAAGGTTTATGAATTATTCAGGCTAGAGACAGGTAGCGGGCTTTTCACCGGCGCGTGCATAGCAGCGTCATCGTTTTGAAATATTAAGAATACAGTGCACTTGAGATTGGGTGCCAGTGAATAACTTTGAGGGATATTATGAGTGTATTGAGTAGTAAGTCACTTTTTGGCCGGATTTTCGAGAATGCTTTATGGAAGACCCGGTGGGCGGTTTTGCTGGCGGTAGCATGCAGTATTTTAACCGCCATGGTTATGTTTTATATCGCTGCAGTCGATACCTTTTATGCCATTAATATGCTGGGGGATTATTACCAGTTGGATAGTATTGCCGCCCGAGGCGTGATGCGTGCAGAAGCGGTTAGTATGGTGGTCAAGGTGATTGATATCTTCCTGCTGGCGATTGTGCTGATGATTTTCGGGCTTGGTATCTATGAGCTCTATATCAGCAAAATCGATCATGCATACGAGGATCATGACACATCGGCTGAGCATATGCTTTCCGTGGATAGTCTGGATGATCTGAAATCACGTTTGGGCAAGGTCATTATGATGGTGCTGGTGGTGAAGTTTTTCGAGATGGCGATCGGCATGGAGGTTGATGGTATCAAGGACCTGCTAACCTTCTCCGGTGGTATTCTGCTGATCGGCGGCACCCTCTATATGACCGAGTCGCTTTCACGCAAGAAGGGCGAGTGGAAAACCCGCGCTTCTGATCGCAATGGCTCGGCTGCAGATCGCAAGGGCGGGCCAGAAGACCGGAAAGCCGAGG
Organism: Zetaproteobacteria bacterium CG_4_9_14_3_um_filter_54_145; assembly: GCA_002791575.1. GTDB lineage: Bacteria > Pseudomonadota > Zetaproteobacteria > Mariprofundales > Mariprofundaceae > Mariprofundus. The sequence goes on from PFXI01000040.1 coordinate 840, forward strand.
CCTAGGTCGGTCGGGGGCGGATCAAGCCCCCGCCTTTCGGCCCCTCTTCCGTAGGCCTGTTCGGGGCAGCCAGCGGCCGGCGTTAACCCTGCATGATGATGGGAATATCGATTTTGCGGCTGTTCAGGACGCTGATTTTGCGTGCAACCTGACCGGCAAGTAGCCGATAGGCTGCAGCCTGTTCAGAGTCGGGCAGGGCGGCGGTGACCGGGGTCCCCTTGTCAGAGAGTTCGCGGATAGGCATGGATAGCGGGATATGGGCCAATACAACGGTGTTGAATTCCTGACTGAGCCGGTCGGCACCACCTTCGGCAAAAATCGGGCTGGATTCGCCGCAGTGCGGGCAGATAAACTGGCTCATGTTTTCAACAATGCCGAGCGTGGGTATGTTTACCTGACGGAACATCTCGATGCCCTTGCGACAATCGAGCAGCGCAATATCCTGCGGCGTAGTCACCATCACGGTGCCTGTTACAGGTACCTTCTGACTCAGTGTCAGCTGGGCATCACCCGTGCCCGGAGGCATGTCGACAAACAGATAATCCAGCTCGCCCCATGCGACATCGCCCAGCAGTTGCCCCAGTGCGCTGGCTACCATCGGTCCGCGCCAGATCATGGCCTTGTTCTCTTCCACCAGATAACCGATCGACATGGTTTTGACGCCGTAGTTTTCCAGCGGGAATATAGTCTTGCCATCGGTGCTGACTTCCGGCCGGAAGCCGCTTAAACCCATCATGCGCGGAATCGATGGCCCGTAGATGTCGGCATCCAGCAGGCCGACGCGAGCGCCACTCTGCGCCATCGCTACAGCCAGATTGACAGCGGTGGTGGATTTTCCGACGCCACCCTTGCCGGAGGCTACGGCGATAATATTGGCAATGCCGGGAATAGCCTGCTTGTCGCTGATGCCGCCTCTGACTCTGGATGTCATGTTGATATTGGCGCGCTCAATGCCCGGCAGGGCAAGCACAGCCTGCTCGGCCTGGTTCCGGAACTCTTCCTTCACCGGGCAGGCTGGTGTGGTCAGCTCAATAGTAAAAAAGGCTTGTTGATCTTCGATACGGATATCTTTAACAAAGCCGAGAGTGACGATGTCCTTGCCGAAATCCGGGTCGATGATGCGCGAAAGCGCCTTGAGTATTTCTGTTTCACTAGCCATGTCAGCCTCCATGATCTGACCGCATCGTCATAAGCCCGAGCAAAACTGTCAAGTATAGTCGTGTGCGTTTGACGCCGCTTAGGGGCTATCCAGCCAAATCCCCAGCTCGGAGAGAGCAGTGCTTTCCAGCAGGTAACGCTTCTGTTGCACGGCGGCCTGCTGGCAGATGAGCTCGAGCAGCGCATGTTCCTGTTCAGGCATGCGTTCTGCTGCATCTGAAACATAACCCCACATATGGTTCAGCGCGTTGCGCAAGCGGCCGGCATGGGGTGGCAGCCGCATGCTTTGCACCATCAGGTCGGCCAGTCCGTCTGTATCATCCCGGTATTTGCCGTGTGCTACTTCAGGGCCGATACGTGTGTACAGGTAGGGATCATGAGCCATGACGGAATACTTGTGCTGGGCCCACAACTGTTCGCTATTACGTGGCAGAGGAATGCGTGCTGAATTTTCACCGGCCTGTTTGCCTGCCAGCAGCTGAAATTGCTCGCCGGGGGTGTTAATAAATACCTCCGGCCAGACGGTGGTGCTGTTGGCGGCCTCATGCAGCGGGGAGTGATGGTTGTATCCACGCAAACTCATCTCACAAACCAGCAGTTGGTGGCGCATGCAGAGAGCCGGCAGGTGTCCCACCCAGCGCAATGTCTCCGGATGACGGGAGTATCCTTTTTTGTTCTGGCTGATGATGTTGAACAGGCCGTGCAGCTCCCTGTGCTCGCCGAGCAGTCGCTTCCGATCCAGATAGCCCGGGTGGATATCCCAGATGCGCATCAGTGTATGCCTCCTGTTGGTTTGTGCCGGGCAGTATAGCAGGTGACATAAGAGACTAGCGGCTTACGGCCGATGGGGAAATAGAAAATGGGCGGTTGTGCATTGCTGGCAAAGGCAGTGAACTCGTCTACCGTGTAAGGGATAATAGGCACAATGATAGGGGGCTTGCGTTTTGAAAAAAGCTCGCGATAATTCGGCGTCAAATATTAATCCGGCTTTTATCAAGAGCGGTGGAGGGTGCAGGCCCTTTGATACCGCGGCAACCGGCCAGTGACTGTGAGCAGTCCTCTGGAGTATGGTGCCAATGCCTGCCCGAGAGGTTTTAACCTTGAGGGAGCGATAAATGCGGGTTGTTCGTTTCATGTGCATACGCGCATTATCTGACCAGCCTTCGCGTTTCTCGCGGAGGCTTTTTTTATTTCCTGCAGAGCCGATTTGGAGATGATATATATGAACATTGTTCGCGCCTTGAAATGCCGTGAGTGTGGCCAGGAATATGAAATTCAGCCTACCCATGTCTGTGAGTTCTGTTTCGGTCCGCTGGAGGTCGTCTATGACTATGAAAAGCTGCAGGGTTACTTTACCCGAGAATTGATCGAGTCACGGCCGCAGACCATGTGGCGTTATAAAGAGTTGCTGCCGATTAATGGTGAGCCGACAGTCGGTGTGCAGAACGGATTTACACCGCTGGTGCGTGCAAGGCGGCTGGAAAAAGTACTCGGCGTTAAAGAGCTCTATATCAAGAACGATTCAGTTTGCTATCCGACTCTCTCCTTCAAGGATCGTGTGGTGTCGGTTGCCCTCTCCAAGGCTGTGGAGTTCGGCTTTACCACTGTGGCCTGTGCCTCCACCGGCAATCTGGCCGGCTCAGTGGCCGCGAATGCGGCGGCGGCAGGACTTGAGTCCTATGTGTTTATCCCGCATGACCTGGAGCAGGGTAAAGTATTAGGCGCCGGTATTTTCGGCACCAAAATTATTGGTATTACCGGCGAATACGATGATGTGAACCGACTCTGTTCGGAAGTCGCCGGCAAATACGGCTGGGCATTTGTCAATGTGAATGTGCGCCCATTCTATGCCGAAGGTTCCAAGTCGCTGGGCTACGAAGTGATGGAGCAGCTGGGTTGGAAGGCACCGAAACATGTGGTTGTGCCGATGGCATCCGGTTCACTGTGCACCAAGGTGGCCAAATCCATCAAGGAGTTCATCCAGCTGGGGCTGGTTGAAGATAACGGTACGGCCATTTATGGCGCACAGGCGACCGGTTGCTCACCTATTTCGAAGTCGGTGAAAGAGGGGACGGACCTGATTCATCCGGTGCGTGCCAAGACCATTGCCAAGTCGCTGGCGATCGGCAATCCGGCCGATGGTTACTATGCCAACCGGATTATTCGTGAAACAGGTGGCTGGGCAGAAGATATTTCCGATGAAGAGGTTGTGGCGGCAATGAAGCTGCTGGCTGAGACCGAAGGTATCTTTGCCGAAACGGCCGGCGGTGTTACGCTGGGCTGTGCACAGAAGATGATCGAATCAGGCAAGCTGCCACGCGATGAGTCCATTGTGCTGTGTATTACTGGTAACGGTTTAAAGACACAGGAAGCGGTGGTGGATGCCATTACAAAGCCGCGTATTATTGGTGCCAGCCTGAAAGAATTTGATGTGTTGGCTGAGGCTGATGGTGTGAAGTAACAGGCGGCTACTCGCCGCTTATGATGATGAAATACAAATAACAGGAGTGACAAATGAGTATATCCGTTCGTATCCCTACCCCGTTGCGCAAGCTGACCGGTGGTGCTGATGAGGTTGTTGTTGAGGCGGCCACTGTCGGTGAAATGATTGAAGCTATTGAATCTGCACACCCGGGCCTGAAAGAGCGCCTGTGTGACGATGCCGGCGAAATCCGCCGTTTCGTCAACGTCTATGTTAACGATGAAGATGTCCGTTTTCTGGATGGTCGCGCGACAGTACTGAAAGACGGTGATGAAGTATCCATCGTGCCGGCTATTGCCGGTGGCCGATAAGTTTTATTGTCCATCAGGGCATTGATGCAATCCGGGAGCTGAATATGAGACTAAGAGTTTATCTGACATTTAATTCGGACACAGTGTGCGAGCCTATTATCTGGAAGCTGGCCAAAGAATTCGATGTGATGACCAATATCCGCACCGCAGAGGTCAAAGAGAGTACCGGCCTGGTCGGGCTCGAGCTCGAAGGCAAAACAGATGTCGTTGATGCAGCGGTGAAATGGCTGGTTGCACAGGGTGTTCATGTCGAGCCCATCGAGCAAAATGTTATCGAAGGCTAGCAAGAGATAGTTAAAGGCCTTTACCACAGAGAAAAGACAATGCATATCTATGTGTGGAATCAGTGGTTGATAGATTGTGATGCGAAGATGAGATAGAAGGGTATGCAGCGGGAGTGCAAGTGTGACGCAGAAGCGGGCTTCCTCTCTGTTCTTCGAAAGTGATTGTGAAAGGAGATAGTGATGGCGATATATAACAATGTAGCGGAAACTGTCGGCAATACTCCGCTGATCCGGCTCAATAGAATTGGCGCGGATCTTGGCGTCGAACTGGTTGCCAAATGCGAGTTTTATAACCCGTTGAATTCGGTTAAGGATCGTATCGGCAAGGCAATGATTGAAGCCGCCGAAGCAGATGGCAGCCTGAAAGAGGGCGGCGTGATTGTCGAACCTACTTCCGGCAATACCGGTATTGCGCTGGCTTTCGTGGCTCGCGCCAAGGGCTATCGCTGTATACTGACCATGCCTGAATCGATGAGCATGGAGCGTCGCAAGCTGTTGAAGCTACTGGGCGCGGAGCTTGTGCTTACACCTGCCGAGAAGGGCATGAAAGGCGCAATTGCCAGAGCGACTGAGATTGTCTCCGAAATTGACGGGGCATTTATGCCGCAGCAGTTTGAAAATCCGGCCAATCCGGCCATTCATCGTCAAACCACGGCTGAAGAGATCTGGTCCGATACCGATGGGCAGGTGGATGCTCTGGTTGCCGGTGTCGGTACAGGCGGCACTATCAGCGGTACAGCTGAAGTACTCAAGCAGCGCAACCCTGATTTCAAGGCATTTGCCGTTGAGCCGTCCGATTCGCCGGTGATTTCCGGTGGTAATCCGGGGCCACATAAAATTCAGGGTATCGGGGCTGGTTTTATCCCGAAAAACCTGAATGTCGACATCCTTGATGGTGTGATACAGGTCAGCAATGACGAGGCTCTGACGATGGCGCGTCGCCTGTCGGATGAAGAGGGGATCCCCGGCGGCATCTCCTCCGGTGCCGCGGTTGCTGCAGCACTGAAGGTGGCAGCACGGGATGATATGAAGGGTAAGCGTATCGTTATCATTCTGCCTTCGATGGCCGAGCGCTATATGTCCACTGACCTGTTCAAGGGCATTGAAGTCTAGGAATATTTAACCACAGAGAGCACAGAGAAAATAGACACTGCTTTGATCTGTTCTCTGTCTCCTCTGTGGTGAACCATGAGGTTATACAATGATTGATTTTACAGAAGAACAGATCGAGCGCTATTCGCGCCATATTATTCTGCCGGAAGTGGGTGCCGAAGGGCAGTCGAAGCTGCTTGAATCCAAGGTATTCATGATCGGTGCCGGTGGACTGGGCTCGCCCGTGGCCTATTACCTTGCGGCAGCCGGTGTAGGCACGATCGGCATTGCCGATGCTGATGTGGTGGATTCATCCAACCTGCAACGCCAGATTATTCATAATCAGGATCGTATCGGCATGCCCAAGGTGGAGAGTGCGCGTGAAACCATGCAGGCACTGAACCCCGATGTGAAGGTCAACACCTACAACTACTTTATCACCGCAGAGAATGTGCGTGAAATCATCCGGGACTATGATCTGATCATTGATGGTTGCGATAATTTCCCGACCCGTTTCCTGGTCAATGATGCCTGTTATCTGGAGAAAAAGCCGCTGATTTCCGGTGCCATGTTCCGCTTTGAAGGGCAGGTGGCGACATTCAAGCCGCATCAGCAGAAGGGCGCGCCATGCTACCGTTGCCTCTACCCTGAGCCGCCACCGGCAGGGCTCGTCCCGTCCTGCTCCGAGGCTGGTATCCTCGGTGCACTGGCCGGAGCTGTGGGCACTATTCAGGCGGTTGAGGCGGTGAAAGAGCTGCTCGGTATCGGCGATTCACTGGCCGGTAAGCTGATGGTTTTTGACGCGCTGCGTATGGAGTGGAAGAAGCTGAAGTTGCACAAGGATCCTGCCTGCCCGCTGTGCGGCGAGAACCCGACGATTACGGATCTGGTCACTTATGAGCAGGCGTGCGAGCTGAAGTTCGGCGAATAACAATTAACTGCTGATGGTGCGAAGCGGGCGAAGTAGGTATGGACTTACTTCGCACGTTCGTGCTCGCGGTAGTGAGTATGGGGTTAACCATGAGTGAATTTGATTTTGCGCATACATCCGATGTGGATGAGTTTGATGCCGGCTACAAGGCGTTCAAGGCAGGCACGATGTCTGAAGAGCGTTTCACACCGTTCCGTTTGCAGATGGGTGTGTACGGTCAGCGTCAGGAAGGTGTACAGATGGTGCGCGTCAAGTTGCCGGGCGGCAACCTGACTCCGGATCAGCTGGATGTGATCGGTGATTGTGTGGGCGATTATGCCGGACGTTTGCCAACCGATGGTACCTTGAGCGTGGCACCCGAGAAGTTTGCTCATGTCACGACCCGTCAGGATATTCAGGCCAATTTTGTGTCGCTGGATGATGTGCCGGCATTTCTGCGCAGACTGGATGCGGCAGGTTTGACGACGCGGGAAGCCTGTGGTAATACCGTACGTAATGTATCCACCTGTTTTCTGGCCGGCTCCTGTCCGGCCGAGCATGCGGATGTGTCGGTGCACGCGCGCCGTTTTGCCGAGTATTTCCTGCGCCATCCGCTGGCCCAGCAGTTCCCGCGTAAATTCAAGGTCAACTTCTCCGGTTGTGCCACCGACTGCGGTCTTGGCGGCATGCATGATATCGGTTTCATCGCCACCGAGTTGAATGGTGTGAAAGGTTTCAAGGTATGGGCTGCCGGTGGTTTGTCCTCCCAGCCGATGAGTGCCCTGTTGCTGGAAGCGTTTATTGAAGAGTCACAGATTCTGCTGGTCGGTGAGGCGCTGATGCGCATGCACTTCAAGTTCTCCGATCGCAAACGGCGCGCCCGTGCACGTCTGAAGTATGTGGCGCAGAAGCTTGGCGCAGAAGGTTTTGTTGAAGAGTACCGCAGGCAGCGTGCCGTGATTGAAAGTACCCATGCCGCAGATGCAGCTTACCCTGAAGCAAACTGGCGTACGCCGACGGCGGCCATGTCTCATGCCGATTCCGGCGTGGTGGATCAGCATAATGGTAAGAAAGCGATCCTGCTGAACCTGTTCCGTGGTGATCTGACGCCGGCGCAGTGCCATGCCGTAGCTGATGCTGCGCGTGCGGCCGGTACGGATGGCCTGCGTGTGACTACCGAGCAGGGTGTGGTGATTGTCGATGTGGATGCAGCAAATGTGGCTGCGGCATTGAAGGTGCTCAATGATGCCGGGCTGTTTTCTGAATATGCACGTGGCATTGCCGATGTCGTGGCATGTCCCGGTACCGAAACCTGCAGGCTGGGTATCACCTCCAGCCGCGGTCTGGCTGAAGCGTTGCAGCCGCTGATGGTCGACCTGAAAAAGGATGCGACGCTGGCCGGTATTACGGTCAAGGCCTCCGGCTGCCAGCACTCCTGTGGTCGTCACCATATTGCCGATCTGGGTTTCCACGGTATGGCCAAAAAGGTCGCCGGTCAGGCTGTGCCTCACTACCAGCTGCATGTGGGCGGCTCCGGCGTGGGCGGCTCCCCGCTGGCTTTTGCCTGTGACCCGGTACCGGCAAAATATGCGCCGCAAGCAGGTATTGCTGTGCTGAATGCCTACAAGGACGGGCGTGGTAGTGATGAATCCGTGCATGATTGGGCATCGCGTATCGGTAAAGAGGGCATTTCGGCTATTCTGGCGCCATTTGCTGCCGATGCAGGTGAAGTGGAAGGTCTGATTTACGACTGGAGCGAAAACGAAGCCTTCAATACCAAGGGCAACAAGAAGGGTGAATGTGCCGGTGCCGTACTGTCGATGTCGGATGCATTGATCTCCGAAGCGGAATATGAGCTGTTGCTGGCGCGTGCGCATGCAGATGCGATGTTCTGGGCGGAAGCTGCTACGGCATTGCGTCGTTCGGCTATCTCCACCGCGCGGGCATTCCTCGTGGCTTATGGTGAAGCGCCGGAAGATGATAGTCTGGTGTTCGGTCTGCTGGTGGGTAATGCGATCAAGGATGCCAAGGTCATGGCCGGTTTTAACGCCGTGCAGTCGGCACTGATGAATATCGATCTGGGTAATCCCGGGCCGGGTGTTACCAGCCTGAAGCGCGTTCAGCGTGACTGGCTGGCATTGGCTCAGGTCCGTTTCGCAGCCGTACCCGCAGCTGTTGAAGTGAAAGCTGAAGAGAGAGTTGAGAAGCCTGCTTCAGCAGAGATGACGCTGCTGGATCTCTCCGGCGTGGCTTGCCCGATGAACTTTGTCAAAACCAAGATCAAGCTTGCGATGATGCCTGTTGGCTCACAACTTGCTGTGATTCTTGATGATGGCGCGCCTATTAAAAATGTGCCGCTTTCGCTTGAAGAGCAGGGGCAGAAGATAGTGGCCAAAGAGCAACTGTCTGCCACCCAGTGGCGCATTGTCGTCGAGAAATCTTCACAGATCTGATGCGTTCAACAGATCTTCACCCCTTTGCCAACCCCGGACGAACCAAGCTATCGCTGGTCAGCCGGGGCCTGGCACTGCCGGAAGGTCTGCCGGCGTCATCACGCTGGATTGCGCAGGCGAATGCGACGGAATCGGTTGTCGATATCCGCCTGTCATCGGGTCATCTCTGCACGGTACCTGTGGGGCAGCCATATACAGAACGCAGTACCTATAAACTGCTTTCGGATGATGAAGGATTTTACCTCGACTGTGCCGGCGAATGCGAGCGGGTGGAGCTGGTAGAGACGCCCGCTTTTTACCGTAAGAAAACCAGAAGTGGCGCACGCATGGGTAATATCTCATCGCTGCATGACCGGCTGTTGATGCTCTATCCGACCATGGGCTGTGGCTTTTTTGCCATACAGGGGGCGGCTTGCCAGTACTGCCAGTATGATTCCATGCTCAATGAAGATGAACCGCCGATGCGCGATCCGCTGGAGCTGGTCGAGGTCGTGCGTGCAGCACTGGCTGAACGCGAAATCGATACGGTCTATCTCTATAACGGTTTTTCACCGGCGCCGGATGTGGGGCTCTCCCGCCTGTTGCCGGTGATTGCCCTGCTGCGCAGGCATCTGCCTCATCAGCAGATTGCGCTGGAAACCGTTGCCCCGCAAGAGCTCAAGGTCATTGATGAACTCTACGATGCAGGCCTGGATATTTTTGTCTGCAATCTGGAAGTTGCTGATGCAACACGTTTTGCCGAGATCTGCCCGGGCAAGGCAAATCATGGTGGACAGTCCCGGATCTGGGAAGCGCTGCGTTATGCGCGCTCGGTGTTCCGTCCGGGCACGGTGGTGAGCCACCTGATTGTCGGGCTGGAGCCTTTACAATCAACGATCGCCGGCATGAAAGATCTGGTTCATAGTGGCGTGGTGCCGCTGCTGATCCCCTTTCGCCCGCTGCCCGCTACGCCGTTAAAGGATCAGCCGCTGCCCAGTCTGGACGATGTTGAACAGGCATTGCTCAGTCAGTCGGAGCTGGTTATCTCCTCTGCGCTGCCGACACACCGGCTGCGTGATATGGGACGAGTGCTTACACCGATGGAGAGCCGGGTACTTGATGGTATCGCGCCGTCACTGCAGCAGCGCTTTGTTGTTTCGTCCGTCGGTCGCAAGCTGGAGGGCTGGTTTGACAGTTTGCGCCGCCATGTTTTACTCAGTGACAAGCAACAGGGGCATGTTGCGCCTGCGCAGCCGGCGGCAAGACATTCGGCATCTTCGCTATTGATGCGTCAGAGTATTCCGTTTGTGTTGATGGCGCTGATCGCTGCTATCACTTATGCCCTGCTTCAGCTGCCGGCACCTGCCGGTCTTTCCGGGCCCGGCTGGCACGCGTTGCTCGTCTTCGGGGTCTGCCTTGTGCTATGGGTGAGTCAATTGCTGCCGCTGTCAGTGACCTCCCTGCTGGGTATGGCGCTACTACCCATCGTCGGGGCAATGTCTTCGGCCGATGTCTATGCCCTGTTCGGCAACACGGCCGTATTCTTTATTCTCGGTGCCTTTATTCTGGCGTCAGGCATTATGAAGTCCGGCCTTTCCGAGCATCTGGCACTGGCGGTGTTTAAGCGTTTTAATGCAAGCTCGCGTACGCTGCTCCTGAGTATGCTGCTGCTGCCTGCGCTGATGGCCTGCTTTATGCCCGAGCATGCGGTGGCTGCTGTTTTACTGCCCATTGTCTGGAGTATTGTGCACGGGCTGGGACTGAAGCCGGGCAATCGCTATGCCGCCGCCATTTTTCTTGCCATGGCCTGGGGGGCGGTGATTGGCGGTGTCATGACCCTGCTTGGTGGTGCTCGCGGACCGCTGGCGATGGCGATCGTCGGGGAGATGACCGGTAAAGGGTTCTCTTTTGTCGACTGGACACTGGCAGCAGCGCCCATGGTGATCGGTGTATTGCTGGTTGCAGCCCTCATACTGCTGAAGCTGGTGCCGCATGACGGCATCGATATGCAGGGTGCCAGAAAACGCATTGAGCAGCGGCAACTGGAACTCGGCCATATGGATGTGCGCGGCAAGGCCATGGCGCTGCTGATGCTGGTGACGATGATGGCCTGGATATTCCTCGGCGACAGCATCGGGCTTGCCACGATCGCACTGGTTGCTGTTGTGGCGATGTTCGCCTTACGGATTGTCGGCTGGAAAGAGATTCAATCGCATATCGACTGGGGTGTGGTGCTGATGTACGGCGGCGCTATCGCCATTGCCACGTCGCTGCAAAAGACAGGCGCAGCAGAGTGGGTTGCCACATCATTCTGGCCGGCCGGGGTGACAGGTATTGCCATCCTGATATTGATTGCGCTGTTCACGATGTTGCTGACCGAGGGTATCAGCAACTCGGCAGCCGTGGCCATTATGCTGCCGATTGCGATTCCAATGGCTGCACTCTCCGGTATTGATCCGATTACCACGGCTCTCGCTGTCGGTATTGTCTCCGGCTTTGCCTTTATGTTGCCGATGGGGACCCCGCCAAATGCCATGGTTTATGGTACCGGATATGTACGCTTGGGTGATATGATGCGTTTTGGTGGCATATTGTTGCTCTCCGCACTGCTACTGTTTGCCCTTACTGTTACTTTCTGGTGGCCGCTCTGGGGTTTTGCGGCATGACGATGGCAGATGAAGTGATGCATCAGAAGATCGATGCAAGCCTGCTGTTATTACGAGAGGCAGTAGCCCGCTACGGGGAGGGGATTGTCTACCCCACCAGCCTGGGCTCACAGGCTATTGTGCTGATTGATCTGATCTGTCGCCATATTCCCACTCTTCGCATTGTGACCCTGGATACAGGGCGTTTACCTCAGCAGACCTATGATTTGATGGATAGGCTGCGTGAGCATGAATGTACTCTTCCCCGACGCAGGTGAGGCGGGGAAGATGGTAGGTGAGCATGGCGTAAACCTGTTTTATCACTCTGTAGCCAAGCGAAAATTATGTTGCGCTGTACGCAAGGTGAACCCTTTGCAGCAGGAGCTGGCAGGCATGCAGGCATGGATTACCGGCCGCAGGCGGGATCAGGAAAGCCGGTCACAGATCAGTCTGGTAGAGGATGATCCGGTGTACGGATTGAAAAAGTATAACCCGATGCTGGACTGGACGGAAACAGATGTCTGGACCTATATCAGGGAGCATGACCTGCCGTATAACGACCTGCATGACAGCCATTATGTCTCCATAGGCTGCGCTTGCTGTACGCGTGCAATTAGTACGGGGGAAGATCCCCGTTCAGGCCGCTGGTGGTGGGAAAATAAAGATACGCTGGCAGAATGCGGCCTGCATGTGAGTAGTCTGGCCCGACCGGGTGAGGGTGAATCCGGTGAAGGGATTTAACATTGAATAGTGCAGGCGATCCATGTCAGTGTGGAGCCTGTAAACAGGAAATGGTGGAAATGATGTCAGAACACAAGTTAACACAATTAAAAGCTCTGGAAGCCGAGTCCATTCACATTATCCGTGAGGTGGTGGCGGAGTTCCGCAATCCGGTGATGCTCTATTCGGTGGGTAAGGATTCGAGTGTACTGCTGCATCTGGCCCGCAAGGCATTTCATCCGGCGCCGATTCCGTTTTCTCTGCTACATGTCGATACCGGCTTCAAGTTCAAGGAGATGTACGAATTCCGCGATGCTTTCTGCAAGGAGATCGGCGCAAATCTGATCGTGCGTAAAAATGAGGATGCTATTGCCAAGGGCATGAATCCGAAAGATTTTGGCGTGGCACGCTGCTGCGGCGCGCTGAAAACGCAGGGTCTGCTTGATGCACTGGAAGAGGGCGAATATGACGCGGCCTTTGGCGGCGCACGTCGTGATGAGGAGCGATCCCGCGCCAAGGAGCGCGTGTTTTCCATGCGTGACGAGTTTGGCCAGTGGGATCCGAAGAGCCAGCGTCCCGAGTTGTGGAGCATCTACAACGGACGTATCCACGATGGTGAGTCGGTACGTGTGTTTCCTATTTCGAACTGGACTGAGATGGATATCTGGCTCTATATCCGCGAAGAGAAGATCCCGATTGTACCACTCTATTTTGCCAGGGAACGGCTGATGGTTGAACGCAAACATCTGCTTATTCCATACTATGAAGAGATGAAGGATCAGTTGCTGGAGGGTGAAGAGCCAAAAATGGTGATGAGCCGTTTCCGTACGCTGGGCTGTAGCCCCTGTACCGGTGCGATCCGTTCGGATGCCGTCAATATGGATGAAATTGTTATTGAAGCAGCAGCATCGCGCCGCTCGGAGCGCGAGACACGCATCATTGATCACGGCTCCAATTCGATGGAAGACAAGAAAAAAGAAGGCTATTTCTAGGATTATTTTTTACCAGAGATGACCCGCAGGAACAGAGAAAACCAGAATAAGGGTTCCTCTGCGTCCTCTGCGTCCTCTGCGGTGAGTATTGGGGTTTTATTATGACTGAAGTAAATTTTAAACTGGTTGAAGAAGTCGAACTGCTGCGTCTGGTGACGGTGGGCAGTGTCGATGATGGTAAATCAACATTGATTGGTCGCCTGCTGGTCGATACCAAGGGTGCGTTCGAAGATCAGCTGCTGGCAGTGCGCAAGCTCAAGGGCAAAGAGAGCATTGCATCCGCAGCCGATATCGATCTGGCCATGCTGACTGACGGCCTGTCGGCTGAGCGTGAGCAGGGGATCACCATCGATGTGGCTTACCGTTATTTTGCCACGCCGAAACGCAAGTTTATTATGGCCGATTGTCCGGGCCATGAGCAGTACACCCGTAATATGGTGACCGGTGCTTCTACTGCCAGTGCTGCCATCATCCTGATTGATGCACGTAGCGGCGTGATGCCGCAGACCAAGCGTCACACGCATATTATCGGCCTGCTGGGCATCCCGCATCTGATAGTGGCGGTGAACAAGATGGATCTGGTCGGCTTTGATCAGGCTGTGTTCGAGAAGATTCGTGCAGAGATGAATGAATACTGCGCCAAACAGGGCGTGAAGGATCTGATCTGCATTCCGATATCGGCGCTTGATGGCGACATGGTCGCCGTGCGCGGTGATAATCTGGGCTGGTACGAAGGCAAGGCACTGCTGGAAACGCTGGAGTCGCTGCCTGCGCTGGGTGATATCGATCGCCTGCCCTTCCGCTTGCCTGTGCAGCTGGTGAACCGGCCGCAGACGGCGGCATTACCGGATTACCGTGGCTTTATGGGCACGATCGCTTCCGGTACCATCAGGGTTGGTGATGAAATCATCGCGGTGCCCAGTGGTAACACCTCGACGGTCAAAGAGATTGTCACCTTTGATGGCAATCTGCAGGAGGCCTTTGCACCGCAGAGTATCACGCTGACACTGAATGATAATATTGATATTTCGCGTGGTGATATGATTACCCGTGTCGGTGAAAAAACCGGTGATTCCAAAGATCTGACAGCCAATGTCTGCTGGATCGGTGATGAGCCTTTGAGTGCGCGCAAGAAGTATATCATCAAGCACACGACCAATTCGGTAAAAGCCATGGTGGCGAGTGTCGATTTCAAGACCGATATCCATACGCTTGATCATCTGGATGCGGATGAGCTGGCGATGAATGAAATCGGTCGCATCACCTTTAAACTGCAGCAACCGCTGCATTATGACAGCTATACGGATAACCGGGCGACCGGCAGCTTTATCCTGATTGATACCTTTACCAACAACACTGTTGGTGCCGGTATGATTGCCTGAATGAACGGGGCTGCTTCCATGCAGCCCCGTTGACAGGCCATCCTTGTGTGTGTGATCTGATCCCTTTTTTACAGTAATAATCCATAGTAGTGCAGATGTGATCTGCCGCCATTTTTATGCTAACGCCCTGCGCTTTTGTGTGGTTGGTGGCCTTTCAGCATGTATTCTCCGTAGTTTTAAAAATTAATTCTTGACACTCCCCTTAACATGTATTTATGGTCCGCCTTTATAGAAGGTGTATCAACAATGAATGTTAAGGAGGAAAATGATGACTAAAATCGACCAATCGCTGCCTGATCAATCATTTTCCTGCGTAAGCTGATCATGCATCTGAGCAAGAGATATCGGCGCAGGCTTGCAATGCTGATGAGTCTGGGTTTTCTACTGCAGGTGTTTGCCATCAGCCCCTGCCAGATGGGGGTTGCTGAGGCGACTGTCTTCTCTGATCATCTAATGCAGCATGGCAAACAGACGGAGCGAGGGTGCCTGCAAAACGGGGGTATGAATCAATCCCTGATGGATGACGCGCCTATGCCCGGTCATAGTCATGGCACGACGCCATGTGTTCATTGCAGTCAACCGGACGAGCTTGTCTCATCTGCACAGCTATCGAACGTAGCGACCCCTGTCCTATCTTTGTCATCGTGCGGGTATATGCCCGGTGTGATGCACATAGGGTCAGATCGTATAATCACATTCACAGCCTACGCGCCATCGCTGGAACCACCCGGCAACGTGCCGTTGATTTACAGAACGACTCTGCGCCTGCGTATCTGACAGTTTCCTGCCAGCACGTTCTGTTGCTGAGCACTTGATCACTCAGTAAGCCCCGGCCCCTGATAAACCCCATCACCGTTATGAACTGGAGTCACCCATGAAAAGATTACTTATGCCTGCATTTCTATGCTCGCTCGCTGCAATAATGACACCTTCGATTGCATCAGCCGATGCGGATGGCTCTGCTATTTTGCAGCAGCAGTGTGTCTCCTGCCATAGCATCACAGGGCCAGCAGCACCCACTCTTACTGCGTTATGGCAGAAAAAGGGGCCGGACCTGTTTTATGCAGGCAATAAATATCGAAGTGACTGGCTCGAGACGTGGCTGCAAAAGCCGAAACGCATTCGCCCGGCAGGTATGTTCTATATGGATCATATCAAGCCGGGAGAAAAACGGGATATGGTTGATGAAAGCACACTCAAGGAACATGTAAAGCTCACTGCAGCTGATGCAAAGGCTGTCGTTTTAGCGCTTTCCGCGATGAAAACCAACAGTGCATTGATCAAGGCAGAAAAACACGATGCCTCCATAGCGCCCGGTCCGCTGGGTGAAATGATGTTCGATAAAATCTACGGCTGCATGGCTTGTCACCAGATTGAACCGGGCTACGGCGGGGTAACGGGACCCGAGATGTATACGGCAGGCAAACGTCTGACGCCTGAGTTCATGCTCAGTTATATCCGTAGCCCGCAGGCATGGGATCCGAAAATATGGATGCCGAACAAACATGTGCCGGATGCAAATATGCAAAAACTGGTCAATTACACGATTCATTTGTCAAAGGAGAACTTCGATGAGTAAAACAACGCTGATGATTGTGTGTTCGTTGTTTCTGTTGCCTGTGACATCCATGGCTGAGTCTGCAGCAGATAATTACAGGACATATTGTATGCAGTGCCATGGCATGCAAGGCAATGGCATGGGGGCAAACATACAGGATATGTCCGTGCAGCCGCGTGACCATACCGATGCCAAGTCGATGGGGGCCCGTACCGATGCCGAACTGTTCAAGGTGATCAAAGAGGGGGGGCTTGCCATTAATAAGTCTGCCTTGATGCCCCCATGGGATAGCACCTTCACCGATAATGAGATCAATGATCTCGTTAAATACCTGCGCACGATGTGTAAATGCAAACAGCCAGGTTAACGATGCTCCGAGATAAAAAGGAGCATCGGAAAAAGCTGCACAGGAGTGCAGTCAGACGAATGTTGTGAAACATATATTCGTATTGCCCATGGACGGGCCTTTAAAAAAATGGAGGAGAAAACTATGAAGTTATTAAAAACAGGTGTGCTTTCATTCGCAGCCGTAGCCATGATTGCAGGTGCAGCTATTCCTGCAGCAGTGGCCAAAACTGTCAAAGTCACGATGACAGCCATGGAAACCGAAGTGGTGATCAACAACAGTGGTGATAAGTATCCGGCATGGACCTTTGATGGTGCCATTCCGGGTAAAGTCGTGCGTGTCACTGAAGGGGATACAGTCGATTTCACACTAATTAATCCGAAGACAAACAAGAACTCTCATTCGATGGATTTTCACGCAGCTGAAGTACATGTGCTGGAAGAGTTTGCTCCGGTCAAACCCGGTAGCAGTAAACATTTTACATTCGAGGCCAAGCGGGCAGGTATTTACATGTACCACTGCGGTGCCAGCGCCATGGTTGAGCACATTGCTCGTGGTATGTACGGTGTGATTCTTGTTGATCCGAAGAAATACACCAAAGTGTTTCCTAAACCTGATCGTGAATATGTTTTGATTCAGTCTCAGCTCTTTCCTGCCGGCAGTACCGTGGCCGAACTGCTGGAAAACAAAGGCTGGACCAATGCGCTGATAAACGGCAAACCATTCAACTACGATCCGGTCCATGATCCAAAAGCTTCCGGCACGATGTTGCAATCCAAGCCCGGTGAGCGCGTTCGCATCTATTACGTGAATGCCAACATCAATATGCCGATTGCAGCACATCCGATTGCCGGTATCTGGGACCGCGTTTATCCAAATGGCAGTCCGAAGAATGTACTGTATGATATGCAGACATATGGCCTGCCTGTCGCATCAGCTTCAGCCATGGATATCGTCTCTCCGGTTGGCAAAACAACAGCTAATGCGATTGTTGATCATACCATGAGCGCAGCGCTGCGTGGCGCTATCACGGTTCTGATTAACAGTCCGGATGCACCGGACACGGCGGGTAAAGGCGACAATATCCTGCCGCGCTAATAAATCGTTTCATATCAGAGTAAAAGGAGGGGCACTGCCCCTCCTTTTTTTGTGCGCCCGATGATTCAGAGGATGGCTTAAAGATTGATGTAGTCAGAGCGTGAGTCAGACCTGAATGATTCGTGTTATCTGTTTGTGTCAATCGTCCGCACTATGGGGTATTGCAACAGTGCGGCATGCTGCGTTTGAGACGGGCAACGACATGTTGCTGATGCGAGGGGCTGAAGTCGCGCAGTCCCCGGAACAGCTCGGAGAAGATGACCTTGCCAGAGAAGAGTAGTGGCACCGCAGCGATCAAGCCGGTAAAACCGAAGTAATATCCGCCCAGAGATACGCTGAGCATGACGGTTACCGGATGCAGGTTGGCGGATTTAGCAATCACACGGGGCAAAATATAGGCGGTATCGACGATCTGGGCGGCGAAGACAACGGCCAGGGCCAGAATCATCGAGGTCAGATCCGGGTCATCCGAGAGCAGTACAACCAGCAGAGGCGGTATTTTCGCCAGCGCAATGCCGAATATCGGAATCAGGTTGAGCAGGCCGGTCAGTATGCCGAGTAGCGGGGCGAAATCGATGCCGGCAAGCCAGAAGCCGGTTGTGCAGATCAGTGTGACGTTAACCATCTGGATGGTGATGCCCCTGAGATAGCGGTGAAGCTGTGAGGCGGCGGCATTGTAGATCATCCAGCCCAGTTCGAAATAACGGTTGGGTAGCAGTTGCATAGCCTGATTGCGTAGTGAACGGAAGTCGCGTAGCAGGAAAAAAGTGATCAGTGGTACCAGAAATAATGAAAAAGCGACGTCATCAAAGTAGGATGAAACGGTTGATTGCATACCATCCAGTGTGGTGCTGACACTGCCTACCAGTTGCTGTGTCATCTCTACGGGATTAAAGCTGATATCCAGGTAGTGGCTGGTAAGGCCATTGATCTGTTGCAACAGATGGGTCAATCGGGAATCAATGCTACCGGTACGTGTAGATAGCTGATCCAGCTGGGCGGCAATCAGCGGGTAGAGCAGAGCACCGGTCAGCAGTACAACAATGACAATGACCGTCATCACCATCATCACGGATTGAGTCGGGGATACGCCCCTTCGTATCAGATAGCCGGTTGTAGGGAACATCGCGGCATAGAGCAGTGTGGCAACCATCAGTGTAAACAGCAGCGGGTAAAATACCGTGGCGGTTAACATGAGTGCAGCGACAGCGGTGAAGAATATAACAGATGCCTGCAATAGCGGGTGGTTGGTCAGGCGGGAGCTCGGCTCACTCACAGAACATCGCCGGCGGCTTCCATCATTTCCAGGTTTCTCTCCATCAGGCGCTCAGCAAGCATGGTGGAGAGATTGATCAGAAAGCGGGATGCCTCCCTTGGCCTGCGCTCGATCCACTCATCGAGATCTGAGCGCAGGAAGAAGACCAGTCGACAATCCTCTGCGGCAATGGCCTGTGCCGTGCGTGGCAGTGCGGTGGCCAGTGCCACTTCACCGAAAATGTCTCCCTGATGCAGGCGGGTCAGCTCTACCGTATCGGCCATGATCAGTACCTCGCCGGAGAGGATAAGCATGGCACTGGCGCCGGCATGGGCCATTTCGAAAATCACCTCATCGCGCTGATAATCCCGCGGATGCATATGAGAAACAATATGCTGGATTGAGCGCTCTGCAATGCCCTCAAACAGACAGTGCTCCAGACAGAGACGGGTAGCCTCTTCAACCCATTCAGGTCTCTTTCTGAAGGGGCGACTCCAGATGCGGTTCAGCCGGGTATCATCGATATCGTTATGCATGGTGCTTAAATGCCTTCACCAAAGCTGACCCGGTCACTGCCGGCAAAGACCGGGGTGCTGAGGTATTTCTCACCGCCATCAGGGAAGATAATGATAATTTCACCGGGCTGACCGGCTGCGGCCAGACGCTCGCCTACAATCAGAGCTGCGGCCAGTGCACAGCCGCATGACAGACCGGAGAGTATACCCTCTTCCAGCGCCAGCCGCTGGGTGAGGTCGTATGCGGCATCGGTACTGATGCCGAGCAGTTCATCATAAACGGAGGGGTCATAAATGCCCGGCACAATGCCGGAATCGATATGCTTGAGCCCTTCAATGCCGTGGAATGGGGAATCGGGCTCGGCAGCGATGATCTGTACCGCCGGATTCATGCGTTTGAGATAGCGGCCTGTGCCAACCAGTGTGCCGGAGGTGCCGAGGGAGGCTATAAAATGGGTCAGCTTTCCGCCAGTGTCGCGCCAGATCTCGGGCCCGGTTGACTCCTCATGTGCACGCGGATTGGATGGATTGTTGTACTGATCCGGTTTGAAATAACGCTCGGGACAATCATCATACAGGCGTCGAGCCTCGACAATCGCGCCGTCAGAACCCTCCAGCGGGTCGGAAAAAATAAGATCGGCACCGAAAGCACGGCAGATACGCTTGCGTTCATCCGAGACGTTGCCCGGCATCACCAGTCGAACCCGAAACCCCATGGCGGCACCAATCATCGCCAGAGCAATACCGGTATTGCCGGAAGTGGAATCGAGAATAACTTTGTCTTTGTTGAGCAACCCTTTGGCAATGCCTTCCCTGATCATCCACATGGCCGGTCGATCTTTCACCGAGCCGCCGGGATTGAAACGCTCCAGTTTGGCCAGGATACGGATGTTATCGGGCAGATGGCTGGTGATATGTTGAATCTGCACCAGTGGTGTATTGCCAATTAAATCGAGAATCGCGGTCACTTCATCACCTTTGGATATTCATTTTTCGCCTAGGCTGGCCAGTATAGCCGCTTGATCACTATCTATAAATGGCCAGACATGTTGGCACTCATGCAGGAGGTAGTGGCGCAATCGCTCAGGGTTTACACCTGTTTCGCGCAGGTTGCGCAGTGTGCTGGAGCCGATTCGTTTGGCAAGCCTTTCTCCGGTCGGTGTTTTCAGCAGCGGATGGTGGAGGTAAGCCGGTTCAGGCAAGCCTAATAGTGTTTGTAGCAGCCTGTGGATGCCGGTACTGCTTTGCAGATCTTCACCGCGAATGACATGCGTGACCCCCTGTGCCGCATCATCGACGACTACGGCCAGGTGGTAGCTGTATGCAATGTCCTTGCGTCCGATAATTACATCATGGGTAAGGCCCGCAGGGTGTAGCAGGCCATTGATGTCGTGCCAGCCGGGAGCTATGCCGATCCGGGCAACGGCCTTGCCGACATCCAGTCGCCAGGCAAAGGGCTCGCGGCCCATTCTCTTCTCCTGTTCAGCGAGAGCGATCTGCCGGCAGGTGCCTGGATAGTATGATGCTGCATCCTCGCTGTGCGGGGCTAGCCCGATGCTGTCCAGTTCCGCCCGGATGGCTTTGCGGGTGCAGAAGCAGGGGTATATGAACCCTGTCTCTCTTAGCATCTCGATAGCCTGTTGATATGCCTGTGTGTGCTCACTTTGTTTACGTACAGGCTCTTCCCATTTCAGACCTAGCCAGTGCAGGTCTTCGAGTATGGCATCGGCGAAATGGGGCAGACAACGGGTATGGTCGATATCTTCAATGCGCAGCAGTAGCCGGGCATGGTGCTCGCTGGCCCAGTGAGCGCAATAGAGCGCGGCAAATGCATTGCCAGCATGCAGCAGTCCGGTCGGACTGGGAGCGAAGCGCGTAATCGGGTGCATGGCGGGGCTGAGTCAGGCGGTCCGCTGGGGGTTGACTACTGCAGGCAGAACCAGTGGTTGCCCCTCCTGAATGCGTTCGGGTCGCATCAGCATTTTTATTTCATCATCGGCGGCAAAGATAAGTTCGTCATGTGGAATCAGCGTGTGCCCGTTGCGGATCACGGCGATCGGTTGTACGCCATGCTGGATACGGGCATCGGCCATCCTGCTGCCCACCAGCGGTGATTCCGCTTCAATAACGCGCGATTCATAGGTCAGGCGTTTGCGGTAGGCCTGATCGTTCCAGTAGGTGAAGTTATAAGGCTTGGCGAATAGTCGCTTGGTCTGTAACTGATGAATCATGCTCGCATGTTTCTGTTCATCATCTTCCTGCAAGGCAATATATATCTCCGGAATATGGAATTGTTCATGTGCCAGGCGGGCGATCAGCAGGTTATGGTCGGATGAGCCGGTCATGATGATCGCACTGCCGATCTCCTCGGCATGGACAATCTCCCAGTACAACGGATCCAGCGCATTGCCGCAAACGGCATGGTAACCCGAGCGTTTCATTGTGCTGATGACTTCGCTGTTCAGATCGAGAAAACGCACTTCCCTATCTTCACTCAGAGACCTGCCAACTTCGGCACCCACCTGTCCGCCACCGATGACCAGCACCGAACGATCATTGCCGCCCTCGATGCGGAGCCATGTTTTTAACGGGCTGGCAAGCAGGCTGTAGACCAGTATCGATACGATAATAATGATATAGACCATTGCCAGCAGCATATCACTCTGGGGGTGGCCGTTTTCCTGCAGGATCAACACAAACAGTGAGGTAATGGCGGCTGCTACGACACCGCGTGGGGCCATGCCGGCAAGATAGGCCCCTTCATTCAGAGTCAGGCGGCTGCCCAGAGTGGAGAGCAGGATGATCAGCGGTCGTACAAGCAGGGCCAGGATGGTGAATACCGCCAGTCCGGGCCACAGGTATACCTGCATCACCGTGAGGTTAATTTGAGAGGCAAGCAGCACAAAGAGTACCGAAATCAGCAGCATGGAGAGGCTGCCCTTGAAGTGTTTCAGACGCTGGATGTCCGGCACATCCATACGCTGGATCGTGGCGCCCATCATCAGCATGGTCAGCAGGCCGGCCTGTGAGCTGATGGTGTCGGCCAGGATGAACATGCCCCAGGCGCAGGTCAGGGTCAGTATGGTTCTGACTTCGAAATCCCTGACCCAGGAACTGGTCAGCCCCCAGGCCAGCAGGCGACCGCCGGCAAGCCCCAGAGTGATGCCGATAGCAACCTTGTAAAACAGGGCCTCGGCGATATCCATACCGGAGAGATTCAGGGTCAGTGCTACCTGTAGAAATACGATAGCCAGAATAGCGCCGATGACATCGATCAACATGGCTTCGGCAGTCAGCACATGCGAGATATTGCGACCCAGTCGCATCTGGCGAACGATGGGCATGATTACTGTGGGGCCGCCGACAGCAACCAGTGCGCCGAACAACAGTGTCAGTGACCAGTCCATGCCGACAATCAGATTGGCGGCAGCTCCGCCAATCAGGATGGTCAACAGCGGGCCCAGTATCACAATCCGTCCGACCACCCAGCCATTTTCGCGCAGCGCCTTCAGATTCAGGTTGAGCCCGCCTTCAAACAGAATAATGGCCAACCCCAGTTCGATCAGCGTATGCATGGCGGGTTCTATGGTTTCTATGCGCAGAATATGCAGGCCGAAGGGGCCGAGCGCCATGCCGGCCAGCAGCCACAACAGGATGGGCGGAAAGCGGAATCGGCCTGCCACAATCTGGGCCACGGTCGCAATGACGACGGCAATGACGAAGGTATTGGTTGGTGTGTCTGTAAACATTGCGGTCAGCATGCCGCCAGCCCCGCGTTGCGGCAAGCGCGACATGGATGGCGCCGCGCCAGACTATGACTAATGGGGGCCGGACTCAGGCGGGTAGTGTTTTTTCCAGACATCAAGTGCCTGCTGCATGCGCGTGGCCCGCTGATGCTCGCCAAGTCGTTCCAGTAGGTGGATCAGCTGCTGGCGCGTGGTTATATCCGGCTTGATGGCGAGGGCCGATTGATAAGCTTTCAATGCCTGCTGGTGCAGATCCGCCGCCAGCAGGATATCGCCCGATTTCCGCCAGCACGGGGCGCAATCAGGCAGTAG
This sequence comes from Zetaproteobacteria bacterium CG_4_9_14_3_um_filter_54_145, assembly GCA_002791575.1. Lineage (GTDB taxonomy): Bacteria > Pseudomonadota > Zetaproteobacteria > Mariprofundales > Mariprofundaceae > Mariprofundus. Next base: position 24,078 of record PFXI01000040.1, read on the forward strand.
CTGCATGGCTCTGTTGGCTTCCTTGAGTCCCTTGTCGGCAAGCTTGTGGCGCGACTGGAATGCGGCCAGACGCAGGTGGGCAAAACCGTTTAATGGATCTGTGGTGACCGCCTTGCGATAGTGCTGACGTGCATCACCAGTACGCCCTTCGCCTTCGGCCATGGCGGCGAGTAAATACCATGGTGCGGCCTCAGATCGGAGCTGTTTGGTACTCTTTTGTAACCACTGCCTAGCCTGATCGGTGTAACCCTGCTTTTGCAACAGGGCTACCAGATTGATGACGCTGGGCAGGTGCCAGGCGATTGCCAGATTGGCCCGGTAGAGTTCGGCTGCCTCCTGTTGTTTGTCGATCTGCTGCAACAACACGGCCAGGTTATAGCGCGCCTCGACATGTTCCGGGTGCATGCGCAGCTCAGCTGCGAGTGCCCTGCGGGCTTCGGGGATGTGACCTGCCTCGATCAGCCGGTCGGCAGCCTCAAACGGCGTTTCAGCCAGCGCCGGTGAGGCGATGATGATGCTGAGAGTCAGCAACAGTGCTGTTGCAGAGGGCATGCCACGCATCTTATTTACCGGCGGGCTCCAGCCCCATGCTGCCGGTGGTCATCAGCATCTCCTCCATAAGCCTCTGTTTGCTGCGTCTGTCCGGCTTCACCTCCGGCTTCTCTTTCATAAGCTTCCACGGGTTACGGCGGATGTCATCGGAGAATGCAGCGAAGTTTTCTGATGCGATGCGCAGCTCAAACAGTGTTCTGTAGAGGTTTTCACGGTTATCCAGCAGCGACGCATTCAGGTTCTTCGATGTCTGTTTTCCCTCTTCGAAAAATTCGCGACCGGCACGGCTGGCCTGAGGCAGGTCCTTTTCCAGCTTCTGCATGATGCGTTGCAATGAAGCGGTGGTCTCCCGAACCTGTTCGCGATTTTCCCGGACCATCAGCGTCAGCTCCTGTGCGGCATTGTTGATGTTGCTGATCAGCTCATGGAAGGATTCGCGCCCCTTGCTGCTTTTGCTGCCCGACAGCGACTGGGTCAGTTTCCTGACATCATCGGTGATGCCGGATGCCTTGGCGATAAAGGTGTTGATGTCGCCGGCAGGGTCGGAGGGGATAATTGCACCCTCGGGTAGCCGTGAGGTGTCTCCGGGTTTAGCCGTCAGAGCGAGGTTCTTTTCGCCCACCAGGCCGCGGCCGATGATGGTGGCGCGGGTGGAGGCGGGCAGCTCGACACCCGGATTCAGCGCGATGCGTACCAGCGCACGGTTGTCCTTGAGCAGGATCTCATGCACGACACCAATTTTTACACCGGCCATGCGTACGGGGGATTGTACATCCAGCCCCAGCAGGTCATCGAATTCGGCTTCCACGATATGATTCTGCGTGTTGGGCCAGGCGATATCACCGATTTTGCCGGTCGCAAAGGCGAGCAGGATCAGGGCGAGCAGCACAAATGCTCCGAGGCGGGCATGCGGATTCATCGTTGGATAGCCTCCTCTATCTTCTGACCCCAGTGGCTGCGGTTGATCGGCCCCTGTGCGCGTCCCTCTACAAACTGGCGCAACATCGGATCCTGATCAGAGTCTAGCTCGCTGGACGGGATTTGCCTATGAATGCGCCCGTGGCAGAGCAGGGCGATACGATCACTGATCATGGCAGCACTCTTCAGGTCATGGGTGATGCTGAGCATTGTGGTGCCGGAGTCCTTGTGCAGCCGGACGATCAGGTGGTTGATAACATCCGACATAATCGGATCAAGCCCGGTGGTCGGCTCATCAAAAAATACAATATCGGGTTTGTGGCAGATGGTACGGGCAAGGCCTACGCGTTTGGCCATGCCACCGGAAAGCTCGGCCGGCATCAGATCGCTGATGTCATGCAGGCCGACCCACTCGAGTACCTCAATAGCCCGTTCCCGAGCCTCCTTTTTGCCGATATTCTGACGGAGTAGAGCGAATGAAACATTTTCCCAGACACTCAGTGAGTCGAAGAGGGCCGCGCCCTGAAAAAGCATGCCGATGCGTTGCATGCGCAGCAGCAGCTCCTGCTCCTTGAGCAGCAGCCAGTTTTCTCCGTCGATCAGGATCTCTCCGCTATCGGGCTTGATCAGGCCGAGGATGCATTTGATCAGCACGCTCTTGCCGGAGCCGGACATGCCGATAATGGTGGTGGATTGTCCGGGCATGATGTCCAGATCGACATCTTCCAGCACCGTGTTGTTATTAAAGCGTTTGCACAGGCCGCGGATCTGGATGCGGGGGAGTATGGCCTCGCTACTCATGCGAACATCCATGCGGTAAGGAAGTAGTCGGAGATCAGGATGCTCATGCATGATATCACCACCGCACGCGTGGTGGCAGTACCTACACCTGCAGCGCCCCCTTTGCAGTTAAATCCTTCGGTGCAGCCGATGATGCCGATCAGTATGCCGAAGAAACCTGCCTTGACCAGGCCGGTGTAGAAGTCGGAGAGCTCCATGTATTGGGTGGTATTCTCAATGTAAACGGACGGATTCTGGTCGAGCAGGTAGATGCTGATGGCGTAGCCGCCATAAATGCCAATGAAATCTGCAATCACGACCAGCAGCGGCATCATCAGTGTGACGGCAATCAGCCGGGGCATGATCAGATAGCGAACCGGGTCGGTGGAGAGAGTCCACAGTGCATCGATCTGCTCGGTTACGCGCATGGTGCCGAGTTCCGCGGCAAACGCTGCGCCGACGCGGCCAGCAACCATCAGGCCGACCAGAACAGGGCCCAGTTCGCGCACCAGTGACATCGAAACCACCAGTCCGGTCAGGCTTTCGGCGGCAAAACGGTGAAATACGATATAGGATTGCAGTGCCAGTACCATGCCTGTGAACAGGGCGGTCAGCATGACCACCGGCAGTGATTGTACGCCGACCTCTTCTGCCTGTTGCAGAAGCATACGCAGATACCATGGCTTGGAGCTCATGCGCCTGACTGTGCCGGTAAATGTGGCCGCGTAGAGCCCCAGATGAATACAGAGGGCCTCTGTCAGCTTACCGGTTGCAGTCAGCAGCTTGATCACACAGACACTCTTCGAACCCGCTCACCGACGCCGGTGAACAGCGCGTAACTGATTGTGTCGATACGCGTCGCCACATCATTGGCTGTTAGCTCTATTCCCCAGAATTCCACACTGTCTCCGCATCCGAAATCCGTGTCTGTTATATCGAACAGAGTATAGTCCATGCAGACGCGTCCGGTAATGGGCAATAATGTGCCGTGACAGATGCCATGCCCGCAACCGGACAGGCTGCGCGGAATACCGTCGGCATAACCGGCGCTGACGATGGCAATGCGCATGGCTTTGCTGGCGGTGAATGTGGCAGCGTAGGAGACGGTTTCTCCTGCTTTGATATGGCGAACCTGCATGATGGTGGCAGTCATGGTCATGACCGGCTTGAGTCCCAGCGGTTGATCAGGAACGGGCTCTGCACCATACAGGGCGATGCCGGGACGCACGACATCCAGACACTGATCCGGCAAGGCGATTATGCCGGCACTGTTGAGCAGGGAGCGCGGTAGCTGAGCATCCGCGTGCTCGCAGAGGCGGGTGAATGATTCGGCCTGTTGCCTGTTCATGGGATGGTCCGGTATGTCCGCACAAGCCAGATGCGACATGATACCCCGAATCTGTATGCCAGCCCGGCAGCACTGATCAATCAGCGTTCGCGGGCTTTCCGCACCCAAACGACTCATGCCGGTATCCACCTTGATCCATACCCGGCCACTGAACCCGGCTTCCTGCAGCAGTGTGGCCTGCAGCGCATCGCTGATGGCCGGCGTAAGCTTCCCTGCCCTCGCAAGGGCGGCATCTGCCGTATCGAAGATGCCGGATAAGAGCACGATTTCCGCTGTAGTTGTTTGATCTGCCTCTGCCAGTATGTTGCGCAGTTTCATGCCTTCAGTTGCATCGGTGACAGCAAATTGACGACAACCTTCAGCAAACAGCACCGGGGCGACGATCGCCAGTCCATGGCCATAGGCATTGGCCTTGACCACGGCCATGATGTCGGCAACAGCTGCAGTCTGTTGCAGTAGCCGGTAATTATGACGCAGGTGTTCCAAGTTAATGTATGCAATAGCGGGTCGTGACATAGGCTGAATAGTGGCTGATTAAGCAGTGCGGTCAAAGGACTATTTTAATCGGGTTGGCAGTACAATGCAGGGGTGTCAGGTGATTGGATGTGCGGGTAAATCGGCTGGGGGAAGCTTTCAATGCTTTTCCATCGGAGGAATCAAGGTAGACTTGCCGTTGTAAGTGTCGCTATTCGCTGTCTGGCAGCGATGCTGGCGTGGTGATTGATTGTTACTGTTGAGGCGGTAAAGGCAGAAAGGTTGAGTACACAGAGGGAGCTACCATTGAAAGCAGTTATTCTTGCCGGCGGGCTTGGCACTAGAATCTCCGAAGAGACGCACCTCAGGCCCAAACCGATGATCGAGATCGGAGGCAAGCCGGTTCTCTGGCATATCATGAAGACCTATAGCGCTCATGGTATCCATGATTTTATTATCTGTTGCGGATATAAAGGTTATATGATCAAGGAGTATTTTGCTAACTACTATCTGCATACTTCAGATGTAACATTTGATATGGCCAACAACTCAATGGAAGTGATTCAGAATACAGCCGAGCCGTGGAAGGTGACGCTAGTGGATACTGGTGAAAATTCGATGACCGGCGGGCGTTTGAAGCGGGTGGCCGAATATCTGGGAGATGAGGACTTTTGTTTCACCTATGGCGATGGTGTTTCCAATGTGAATGTGTCCGAGCTAATTCGCTTTCATAAAGAGCAGGGGTGTTTGGCTACTGTCACCGCAGTGCAACCACCTGGCCGCTTTGGTTCCCTTGATTTTCAGGATAAAAAGATAGTCGATTTTGAGGAGAAGCCGCACGGCGATGGTGGCTGGATCAATGGCGGTTATTTCGTACTATCACCCAAGGTGATTGAGCGGATCGAAGGGGATGCAACCTCATGGGAGTTGGCTCCCTTGAAGAGCTTGGCAGCCGAAGGTGAGCTGGCAGCATTCAAACACGATGGTTTTTGGCAACCGATGGATACCCTACGCGACAAAACACACCTTGAGGCGTTATGGGATGCTGGTGAAGCACCCTGGAAGGTTTGGTAGTGACACCCATCTTCTGGAAAGGGAAGCGTGTATTTGTAACCGGCCACACAGGCTTCAAGGGTAGCTGGCTCTGCATGTGGCTAGGGTCACTGGGGGCAGAGGTCACCGGCTATGCATTGGCTCCTGTTACCTCTCCGAGCTTGTTTGATGCAGCGAATATCGGCAACGGGATGGCGTCTGTAATCGGGGATGTTCGTGACAGGGATAGCTTGGCCCATGCTATGCAGCAAGCGCGTCCTGAGGTAGTGATCCATATGGCGGCGCAGGCTCTGGTGCGCTACTCCTATCACCACCCGGTTGAAACCTATGAAGTCAATGTGATGGGTACTGTTAACCTGCTGGAAGCAGTTCGCGGCTGTGATTCAGTGAAGAGTGTATTGGTGATCACCAGCGACAAGTGTTATGAAAATAGGGAGCGGGAATCAGGTTACCGGGAAGATGAAGCCATGGGGGGCTTTGACCCCTACTCGAACAGCAAGGGGTGTGCCGAGCTGGTTGTGTCTGCTTACAGGCAGAGTTTTTTTGATGAAGGTAACAAAGTGGGTCTGGCAACTGCCCGGGCAGGAAATGTGATCGGGGGCGGAGACTGGTCAGCTGACAGGTTGTTTCCCGATATGGTACGTGCCTTTACTGCAGGTGAGAGTGTCGTGATACGTAACCCCGGTTCAGTTCGCCCCTGGCAGCATGTGTTTGAGGCGCTGCATGGTTATCTGTTGCTGCTGGAGCAGATGGCTGTTCAGCCTTCTGCCTTGTCGCAGCCTTGGAATTTCGGCCCGGCCGATGTCGATGCGCGTGATGTGGCCTGGATCGTCGGGCAGTTTGTGCATACGTGGGGCAATGCCGAGTGGCGGGTTGAACCGGATGCGGCCAATTTGCACGAAGCTCACCTGCTCAGGCTTGATTGCAGCAAGGCAAGGCGTGAGCTGAACTGGGAGCCGATACTGGAGTTGGAGCAGGCGATAGCGTGGATAGCAGACTGGTATCGAAGTTTTTATGAAGGTTGTGATATGCGTGCGCTCTCTCTGGAGCAGTTGAGCGAATTTCAGAGTCGGGCTGGCCAACGGTGACTGATACTTTCAAGATTTCACCGTTCCTTTTGATACTGTGAATTATTGCATATGAATCTGCTCCCTACAAAAATAGCTGGCGTGATGGTGGCTGAAACGACCAGGGTTGCAGATCACCGTGGAGCATTCGCACGTTTCTTCTGTGAAGATGAGTTAGCGCCTGTACTGGGTAATCGGCATATTGTGCAGGTCAACCATTCGCGGACGAGCCAGCCGGGTGCTGTACGCGGCATGCACTTTCAGCATGCTCCGCATGCAGAAACGAAGATGGTGCGCTGCATCAAGGGGCGGGTTTGGGATGTAGCGGTAGACCTGCGCCGGAACTCACCAACATTTCTGCAATGGCATGCGGTTGAGCTGTCGGCAGAAAATGACCTGATGATGGTCATTCCCGAAGGTTGCGCGCACGGTTTCCAGGTGCTGGAGGCGGAGAGTGAGCTGCTCTATCTGCATACGGCCTGTTATACACCGACATGCGAAGGTGGCGTGTGCTATGATGACCCGCTGATTGATATTCACTGGCCGCTAGCGGTTACAGATATCTCTGATCGGGATCAATTACATCCGTTGCTGGATGAGCATTATTCTGGAGTTAAACTATGAACTGCCGTCATTGTGGCAAAGCATTGCAGCATCAGTTTCTGGATCTGGGTTTCGCGCCGCCATCCAACGCCTATCTAAATCCGGCGGATCTGCATGCACCGGAGCTCTACTTTCCGCTGAAGCTGCATGTCTGTGATGACTGCTGGCTGGTGCAGACCGAGGATTATGCGCGTTCGGATGAGCTGTTCACCGAAGACTATGCCTATTTCTCATCTACCTCTTCCGGTTGGATGCGCCATGCCAGGGAATATTGCGGCATGATCAGCGATCGTCTGCACCTGAATGAAGAGAGCTTTGTGATCGAAGTAGCATCCAATGATGGTTATCTCCTGCGCAACTTTGTTGCGGCGGGTGTTCCCTGTCTGGGGGTTGAACCGACTGACAGCACTGCCGATGCGGCAGAGCAGCTGAATATTCCTGTAATTAGGAAGTTTTTTGGCCAGTCTTTGGCTGAGCAACTCGTCGCAGAGAATAAGCAGGCCGATCTGATTCTGGGCAATAATGTTTACGCCCATGTCCCTGATATCAATGATTTCACCATGGGGCTAAAAACTGCGTTGAAGCCGGGCGGTACAATCACACTGGAGTTTCCACACCTGCTCAATCTGATTCAACTTAACCAGTTTGATACGGTCTACCACGAACATTACTCCTATCTGTCGCTGTATAGCGTACAGCGCATTTTTGAGCGTGCAGGCTTGGTCATTTACGATGTGGAACAATTGCCAACCCACGGAGGCAGTTTGCGGATTTACGGTTGCCATGCGGATGCCGGTCTGGAGATCTGTCCGGCTGTGGAGGCAGTGCTGGCAGCGGAGCTGGCGGCAGGCATGCGTGAGCTGGATGTCTATCTGGCTTTTCAGCCCAAGGCGGATCGTGTGAAAAACGATTTGCTGCAGTTTCTGATTGAGCAGAAACTGCAGGGGAAAACAGTCGCGGCTTATGGCGCTGCGGCCAAGGGTAATACATTGCTAAATTATGCCGGTGTGAGGCCGGATCTGTTGTCGTTTGTCTGTGATGCCGCTGCCGCCAAGCAGGGCAAGTATATGCCAGGCAGTCATATTCCTATTCTGGCGCCCGAAGCTATGGCTCGCTACAAACCGGATTTTGTTGTCATTCTTCCGTGGAACATCAGTGAAGAGGTCATGCGCAGCAACGTATTTGTACGTGAATGGGGCGGACAGTTTGTGACCGCTGTGCCTGAGCTGAAGATCCAGTGATATTGCCGATTGAATATGGCTCTTTGATTTGCCCTGTCGTCGGGGCTTGATGCGATGAAGCGCGTTATTGTCACCGGGGCGAGCGGATTTATCGGTCGTTATACCTTGCAGATGCTGGTTCAGGCCGGTTTTGAAGTGCATGCAGTCAGTCGAGATCCTGATCCCAAGTTATGCGAGGGTGTGCTCTGGCATCATCTGGATATCATGGATGATCGCAGTGCTGGAGCACTTTGTTCCAGCATAGAGGCCACCCACCTAATGCATCTGGCGTGGTATACCGAGCATGGCAAGTTCTGGCATGCTGGCGAGAATCTGGATTGGGTGGCTTGCAGTCTGCGTTTGCTCAAACAGTTCGTGCAATATGGTGGTCAGCGTGTAGTGATGGCGGGTAGCTGTGCGGAGTATGACTGGAGCAGGGTGGATTGCTGTTCTGAAGATCAGACACCTTGCAATCCGGCGACGCTGTACGGTGTAAGCAAACATGCGCTGCATCAGGTTGCAGCAGCCTATTGTCGCAATCATCAGGTGGAGCTTGCCTGGGGGCGTGTATTCTTTCTCTATGGGCCGGGGGAGACGGGGAGCCGCTTTGTACCGGCTGTGGTCAACGGGCTCCTGCGACAGGAGTCAGTACCGTGCTCCAGTGGTGTGCAGGTCCGTGATTTTATGCATGTCGCAGATGTGGCATCTGCATTTGTTGCCCTGCTTGTGAGTGAGGCGAGCGGCGCTATCAATATTGCTTCCGGAGACTCTCATACGCTGAGGGGAATTGGAGAAGAGGCTATGCGCCAAATCAAGGGAGAAGGAGCGGTGGTGTTTGGTGCTTTGCCGGATCGTCAGGGGGATCCCGCCATGTTGACTGCAGATGTTACCCGCTTGCGCGATGGGGTAGGTTGGTCTCCTGCATACTCACTGGAGCAAGGGCTGGCCGAAACGATCGCATGGTGGAAGCAGAACAGGGAGGAGAATGATGCCAGATAAAAGCTGCCCACTGTGTGCCTCACGCAGGTTGTCGCAGTTTCTGCACAGGTCCAATGTACCCGTGCACCAGAACCTGTTGATGCAGACTCGCGAACAGGCCATGGATATTGTGCGCGGTGACCTTGCTATGACAGTCTGTATTGATTGCGGTTTTGTGTTTAATGCTGCATTTGACCCTGCGAAGCTTAATTATGGTGAGAGCTATGATAATAATCAGGGCTGCTCCTCCAGTTTTCAACAGCATCTGGATGATCTGGTTGGGTTGCTGATCGATAGCAAAGGCGTCCGTAACAAGCAGGTTGTTGAGGTCGGTTGTGGCCAAGGGCAGTTCTTGCAGCGTCTTGTGCGGGAGGGTGGAAACAGCGGCGTTGGTTTTGATCCGAGTTATTCGGGGCCAGAGGAATTACTGGACGGGCGCATGCGCTTTGAGTCTCGATATTATGATGAGAGTTGTACGGCTGTGCCTGCTGATGTGGTGATATGCAGGCATGTAATTGAGCATGTCCCTGATCCGGTTGCCCTGCTCAGATCGGTGCGTGCCGCTATAGGTGAGCGCAGCAGTGCCAAGGTCTATTTTGAAACACCTTGCGTGGAGTGGATTTTGAGCAATGGTGTAGTATGGGATTTCTTTTATGAGCACTGCTCGCTGTTTACTGCAGAGTCGCTTACAACCGCATTCGAGATGGCCGGTTTCCGTGTGGATGAGGTGAGACATATTTTTGGCGGGCAGTACCTGTGGCTGGAGGCAAGTCCGGTTGTGTCAACAGTTACGCTGGATGGGGAGAGGATATCTGATCTGGCTGCCTTATTTTCCCGTGAGGAGAAGCAGCTATACCGTGACTGGCAGAGCAGAATTGCAGGCTATGCCCGAACGGGACGAGTGGCCTTGTGGGGCGCTGGCGCAAAAGGTGCTACATTTGCCAATCTTATTGATCCGGGGCGTGAACTTATTGACTGTCTGGTTGACCTGAATCCCAATAAACAGGGGAAGTATGTGGCTGGGAGTGGTCATGCTATAGTGGATCCGCAGCAGCTTGGGGAGCGGGGCGTGACGGATGTGGTGCTGATGAATCCGAACTACCGGGATGAGAATATGATGATATTAAAACAGGCTGGAATTAGCCTGAATATGATAGAGTAGGGTGCTATGAAACTAATCATTGATACAGACAACAAGACACTGACCCGGGAGGAAAACGGTGAGTCCGTTGAGCTACCGTTGTACAGCAAGGATGCTTTTGAGGAGATCAGTCGCCAGTGGGTGCGTGTAGGCTGGAACGAGAAATACCAGTACAGCTTTAGCTGGATGGGTCGTCCTATTATCCAGTTGCCTGAAGATATGATTCGCACTCAGGAAGTAATATGGAACGTTAAGCCGGATGTGATTATCGAAACCGGTATCGCGCATGGCGGCTCCCTTATTTATAATGCCAGTCTGTGCAAGGCGATGGGCAAGGGACGCGTGATTGGTATTGATATTGAGATTCGCCCGCATAATCGCGCCGCCGTTGAGGCGCATCCAATGGCTGAGTTGATTACCATGATCGAAGGCAGTTCAACAGCTCCGGAAATTGTTGCTCAGGTGAAGGGTCTGGTTAAGCCGGGTGAAACCGTTCTCATTATTCTGGATTCCTGCCACACCAAGCAGCATGTGGCAGATGAGCTCGAAGCATACCATGGTCTGGTGACTCCGGGCTCCTATATCGTGGCTACCGATGGTATTATGTATGATTTGGCCGATGTGCCGCGTGGTGAGGGTGACTGGGGCTGGAACCACCCTACAGATGCAGCTAAGGAATTTGCAGCGGCTCACCCTGATTTTGTAGTTGAACAGCCGGTCTGGCCGTTCAATGAAAGCGGTTTGACTGAAAATATCACCCACTGGCCGGGAGCCTGGTTGCGCAAACTGTGATTTATTCAAACGTTTATAACCATTATGATGCTAATAGTGCTGTTCAGTAGCGGCTATGTGAAAAAGGCAGGTATTCCAAATGAATTTACGTGCAGATATTA
>PFXI01000040.1:35113-67590 GCA_002791575.1 Zetaproteobacteria bacterium CG_4_9_14_3_um_filter_54_145
ATTAAGTTCTGATTCTCAGCATTTGTTGGTCGCGTGTCAGCCTAAATCGGGATCAACCTACCTTACGAGAATAATCAGTTGTTTGCCTGATTTTAGAACAGCGAGTCTTGTTCCTGGTTATGGTCGAAGGGAACAGGAGCTTGATGCTTCTTTATTAGCATCATTTCATTCATCTAATTATGTAGCTCATCACCATGTTCGATATTCTGAAGCGACTGGAGTTTTACTGAATCGTTTCCACGTAAAACCAGTTGTACTCGTCAGAGATATTTTTGATATTGTAGTCAGCCTCAGAGACCATTTTCGCCGTGAAAGTGTTGAAAGTTCAATGGGGTTTGTCTTCCCTTATATGAAAGATTGGCCTGATGCCCAACTGGAAGGTTTTATAGCCCGGATGATCGTACCGTGGTATTTCAACTTTTACCTTTCCTGGCTGGAGTGTGAAAACAGGTTTATGCTCAATTATGAAGATCTCAGGACCGATGCGTTTTCTGCTGTCATGTCCATTAACGATCATTTCTCATTAGGGTATGATTCTGTAGCAATAAACCGGGCTGTTGAGCTTGCTAATTCTTCGTTTACAAGGAAAAACCAGGCTATAGCAGGAAGAGGCGCAAGCTTGGATGCTGCTACAAAAGATGCTATATATGTGATGGCATCCTATTATGACGGCGTCGACTTTTCTCCAATGGGCATCTTTCCAAATGAGTGATGCTCTGACACACGGGATTGCTTAATGCCGCTGATTAAAGGCAATGTTATTGCCAATATGGTTGGAAATGGGTGGGCGGCAATGGTGTCAATTGCCTTTCTTCCTTTATATATCCACTTTATTGGTATTGAATCGTATGCCTTGGTTGGTTTTTATGTTGCCATGCAAGCAATACTGTCTCGACTTGATATGGGATTAACAGCTGTGATGTCGAGAGAGCTGGCACGCCTTTCGGCAACTGAAAATGGTGAACAAGCCATGAGGGATTTGGTTCGAACACTTGAATTGGTATGCTGTTTGCTGGCCGCAGTCATCGTGATAATAATGGCGAGCATTGCTCCCTGGGTATCGCAACACTGGTTTAATGGCAGTACCCTTTCTGCTGCAGTTATTCATCAATCAGTTGTGCTCATGGGCATAGTCATAGCGCTAAGGCTGCTTTATGGTTTTTATTGCAGTGGTTTGCTCGGATTGCAGCGGCAAGTGCTGCTCAATAAGGCCAAGGTGCTTTTGGAGACCATAGTTGCACTTGGTAGTGTGCTGGTGCTGTGGAGGATATCTCCGACTATTGAGGCATTTTTCATGTGGCAAGCGATTGCAGGGGGCTTTGCTGCATTGACCATGGCATGGCTATTGTGGAAGGCATTGCCAAAATCCGGGAAGCCTATGCTCCGTTTGGATATTCTAAGAACGGTTGCCCGTTTTGCCGGCGGCGTAAGCCTGGCAACCTTAACTGCTTCGGTTTTCATTCAGGTGGATAAACTGATGCTGAGTGCAATGCTGCCAATTGAGGTGTTTGGTTTCTACGCTTTGGCATCGGCAGTTTCTATGGGAAGTATGTTTCTTGTCAGTGCTTCTATATTTTCAGCCATGTACCCGGCATTCACCCAGCTTATTGCAAGTCAGAATGAAGTCTCTTTGACTCAATTGTATCATAAGGGAAGTCAGGCAATGACGGTGCTTTTGGTTCCAGCTGCATTGGTAATATCATTCTTTTCCAAAGATATTCTGGAAGTGTGGACTCAGAATAGCGCGCTTGCCACTCAGGTTGCGCCAATTCTCAGTGTGATAGTGGTTGCAGCAGCGTTCAGTGGAATAAGGTATTTGGCCTATGCGCTTCAACTGTCCCATGGTTGGACCAGGTTGACAGTGTTTTCTAATTTGATTGCAATAGTGTTTCTTTTTGCAGCACTTCAAATAGTTGTGCCCTTAAGTGGGGTGCAGGGGGCGGCACTGGCATTTTTGATCGTGAATGCACTTTATACATTTTTTTATGTATATATCATGCACCGTAAAGTTCTGAAGATGGAGTTTTATAAATGGCTTTCTGCTGATTTTATTCTTCCGTCAGTTGCCGCTTTTTCAATTGTCCTGTGCTTCTGGTTGTTAAAACCGATGGATATGAACGATCTTAGCAAGTTAATGTGGATATTATTAGCGGAGGGACTTTCCACGTTGGCAGCGGTAATGTTTGCTCCGGTAGTCAGGCGGGAGATGACCTCGCTGTATAATGCTATTTTTGCCAACCGCTAGTCGGCATGAAAGAAAAATGGAGTTGATTAAAAATGTCTAGGGACGAGTTGGTTTCAATCGGGCTTCCGGTTTATAACGGTGAGGGGCACTTGCGTCAGGCATTGGATTCCCTGTTGGCGCAGAGTTACCCGAATATTGAAATCATTGTTGCTGATAATGCATCTGACGACAGTACCCAATCTATCATTGATGAATATATAAGTAAGGATGGCCGAATTCGATATTACAGGCATGATAAAAATATGGGCGCAACTGCCAACTTCGATTTTGTATTAAAGAAGGCTAACGGCGAGTATTTTATGTGGGCGGCTTTTGATGATGTTTGGGATCCACATTGGGTCGCATCAATGCTTAAAGGCTTTGAAAGAAAAGGTGTTGTACTTTCCTTCGGGAGAGTTGCGGCAGTTGATTTGGATGGTCGGGTAATTCGAGACTGTACTGCCTTTCATTTACCTGAAAATAGACTGCTCCGATTGGTAAAATATTTTTGGCTGGAAGAGTACAGCGGAAAAGCCTGTTTAATTTACGGTTTATTTAAAACCAGATTTCTTTTGCAAAGGAAACCTTTTTCCAAGTTTAGGGCTCAAAATTTTTCAGATATGCTGTTTGTGTTTAGTTGTCTGAACCATGGGCTGGTTTATATTGACCCTTCAGTGCTATTTTATAAACGGATGCCTCCAGAGAAGTCAGGGAAAGCCTCAGTCATTTCACGCATCTGGAATTCAGTGTTCAAGATGGACCGGATAAACTATTATATTGGCCATGTGAGTGAGGCAAACGCTACTCTGGATAGAGCAGTTTTATTATTACTGTTGCCTCTAAAATATGTAAAAGCGGTTCTTTCGAATATTATTCGTACAATGACCCGATGAAGGTTTTTATGCAGACACTTATTAACGGTGCTTCCATTATAGGTTCTCAGTTTTGCGTGCTTGGCTCTGGCAAATTTTTCGCTAGCGATCAATAACATGCAGTTTATAATCAATCTTTTTTTGGCGCTTTTGAGAACGGTAAGAAAGCTCAAGTTCTTCTTGTTTAGGCTAGCCTTGAAAATGATTCTTGGTTCTCTTGGAAATGGTGGGTACATCTGTCCCGGAGTTGTGATCAGGTCCCCAAAAAATGTTTTTATCGGAGATGATGTCTCTATTGCTCCAGGCGTAGTCATTGATGCTTCAGCTAAAGGCAGCGTTAGTATCGGAGATCGTTGTGCAATAGCAGCAGGGACAAGGATTGTAACGTACTCCCATGATCCTGAGGTTCTTCCCATATCCAAGGTGAGTGTTTATAAGTCAGTTGAAATTGGCAATGATGTTTGGATTGGCACAGCAGTCGTTATCTTGCCCGGAGTGACAATACATGATGGAGCTATTGTGGCAGCCGGCGCAGTGGTAACCAGGGATGTGGAACCGGATTTTATGGTTGCCGGAGTGCCTGCTCGCAAGGTCAAACAACTTGATAGCAGGGAAAACAGATTTGACAACGGAGAACAATAAAGCTGAATGACTACACTTGCCTTTCAATTTGAATACTATCTAATCTTGCAACTATGCTGGAGGAGAAGTGAAGCCTGATTATAAAAGCGTATATTATGACTATCAGACCAAGGCTCGAGGGTTGCTGGCAAAAGAGAGTCTGACAGCGCGTTTTGAGCAGCTTGCTAGGTGGTATGATGGCAGGTTAAGCCCGCACCTTCCGAAGGACAAACAGGCGCGTTGTCTGGATGTGCCGTGCGGTTTTGGGAATTTTCTCTACTTCCTGAATGGAAAGGGGTATCAAAACATTCAGGGTATTGATCTGGATTCGAAGCAGGTTGAGCTGGCAAAACTGGTTGGTTTACCAGCCGAGCAGGGTGATGCCTTTCAAATCCTGTCCGGTGAAGGAGCTTCGTTCGATCTGGTTACTTCGCTTGATTTCATAGAACATCTGGATAAAGACAAAGTGCTCGAATTTCTGTCACTCATATACAATGGTCTGAAGCCAGGTGGGACTATAATCCTCAGGGCACCTTGTGGTGACGGGCCGTTTGGAGCCCATGATGCCTGGAACGACCTGACCCATCAGTGGGGTATGACCTCCAATGTTGTACGGACATTGCTTGAAATGCATGGTTTTGAGAACGTGAAAATTCTCGATGAACGGCCGCAACCCGGAAGTATTGTTGATACCGTACGCTGGTTGGTATTCTTTCCTGCGAAAATGATAGCGGATGGATTCTGCATGGCGCTAGGTATGCGCCCTCCTGCAATCTGGACGCGTTCCATGATTGCCATAGGTCACAAGCCGACCACAGCCAAGTGAAAATCCTCTGTGTCTTCGGGCAGTATAACTACGGTGATCCCGAGCGCGGCCTTGGATATGAATATTCTAATTTTATTCCTGCGCTGAAGAACCTCGGGCATGAGGTGCTATTTTTTGAAAGCCTGAATAAATCGAAATACGTTGATTATGCGGATATGAATAGGCAATTGCTGCAGATAGTTGAGGCGGAAAAGCCGGATCTGATCTTCTGTGTGCTGATGACCTACGAAATCTGGCTGGAGACCCTGCAACTTATTCGCGAAGGCAGTAATGCAGCATTAATTCACTGGGCCACTGATGATTCATGGAAGTATGAACAGGCTTCACGTTTTTTGGCGCCGATGTTCGATGTCCATGCAACGACCTACCCCTCAGCTATGGCAAAGGCTAAAAAGGATGGGCTGGATAATGTTGTGCTAAGTCAGTGGGCTGCGGATTCATCCCGTATGGCACCGCCTCTTAATGCGGGACAGTGTCGTTACAAGGTCAGCTTTGTTGGTTCAACGTATGGTAATCGTCAGCAGTGGGTCGAGGATTTAAAGCAGCGCGGTATCCAGGTGGATGCATTCGGATACGGCTGGCCGAATGGACCGGTGGCAGCAGAAGAGATAGCCGTGATTATGCGGGAGTCTCAAGTCAGCCTTAATTTTGGTGATTCAGGTGTGGTGATTGAGGGTGGTAAAGCGGTGCGCAGCCGGCAGATCAAGGCGCGTATATTTGAAGTGACAGGAGCCGGCGGGCTGCTGGCGACCGAGAGTGCTGCCCATCTGGATGCTTTTTTTGTCCCGGGTGAGGAGATCGTCGTATTCAGTGATATCGATGATCTGGTAGAAAAAATTGAATACTTGCTTGCCCATCCGGACAGGCGTGATGCCATAGCGCAGGCAGGGTATGCAAGAACCGAGGCCGAACACAGTTACGAGTCCCGTTTTGAACCGCTGATTAAACAGGCAATGGCACGCAGGGAAATGCGCCCGGCTGCAAAACAAGGTATTGATTTTGATCGCTTTGGCATGATCGAAGCATCACATCGCCCGCATCTGCTGTTGCACCTGCTCAAGCTGATGCTATTGCTCCCTTGTTTGTTGGTATGGGGGAAGCAGCGCGGGCCACGTGCTGCCAGGCGTTTTCTGTTCGAGTTTAGCTGGCGATACTTGGGGAAGAAAACCTATTCTGCTACGAATTGGGCGGGGCGAGTTTTTTACAAAGAGAGTTAAATGCATAGTCTGCTAGCCTTGCAACTAGACGGGAGTTGATATGAATGTTCTGGTATTGGGCGGAAGCGGGTTTATCGGTTCGCATGTGGTGGATCACCTGCTTGCAGCCGGTCACAGGGTGCGTGTGTTTGATCGCGCGCCGGAGCGTTACCGCTCGCCGTTAAAGCAAGTTGAATACAGACTTGGTAGTTTTGACGATACATTTCAGGTGGCCGAGGCACTGCAAGGTATGGATGCTGTATGTCATCTGATCAGTACCACGGTACCCGGAACATCCAATCTCGATCCTGTCGCTGATGTGCAAAGCAACCTGATCAATACACTGTCACTACTTGAGCAGATGAGAAAAAAAAGTTTACGCAGAATACTCTATCTCTCATCCGGCGGTGCAGTTTACGGGAATCCTGAACTCTCTCCTGTCAGCGAAAGCCATTCACTGAATCCGATCAGTTCATACGGCGTTGTGAAGGTCGCTATCGAAAATTACTTGAAAATGTATCAGCAGCTGTATGGGTTTGAACCTATTATCTTGCGCCCATCCAATCCTTATGGCTCCAGGCAGGGACATGCCGGCGTGCAGGGCTTGATCGGAACGTTGCTTGCCAGAGCGCTGGCAGGCGATGCGTTGGAAATCTGGGGCGATGGCTCTGTTGTTCGTGATTACATGCATGTCACCGATCTTGCCCGCTTATCTGTTGCGGCACTGGAGAGTGGGCGTTGCGGCGTGTTTAATGCCGGCAGCGGTCAGGGCCACTCAATTCATGATATTATTGATCAGATCCGTAATGTCACCGATGAACAATTGCAGGTAAGCTACAGTGAAGGTCGCTCCTTTGATGTGAAAGAGGTCGTGCTCGATATCAGTCATGCCAAAGCAGTGTTCGGGTGGCAGCCCGAGATATCGCTGTCCGACGGCATTCACGAACAACTGAAATGGTTGAAGTCGTTGTGATGCGGGTATGTGAATATAACGACTCAGGATTGTTCAGATTATGCAGCCACGCGTAACGATAGCGCTGCCGGTCTATAACGGCGGGGCTACGCTGAAACTCGCAGTCCACTCCGTTTTGCAGCAGAGCTTCACCGACTGGGAGTTGATCATCCTCGATGATGCATCCACAGATAACAGTCTGGAGGTGATGCGTTCCTTTGATGATCCGCGCATCCGTTTGGTGGAAGGGGAGCACAATCTGGGTCTTTCTGCACGCCTGAATATGGCTGTGGATATGGCTTGCGGTGATTACTTTGCCCGCATGGACCAGGATGATATCAGTCTTCCACTTCGATTGGGGAAACAGCTCGGTTACCTTCAGAAACATGGCGAAGTCGACCTTCTGGCAACCAATTATGCAGCATTCAATGATAAACATGAGTGGCGGGGCAAGTTGTCTGTGCGACTGGGGCATGAAGATATTTGTCGCAGCCCGTGGAGCGGCTTCTATATGCCACATCCTACCTGGATGGGTAAACTGACATGGTTTAAAAGACACCGTTACCACAGCTATGCTGATGGCGCTGAAGATCAGAACCTGTTGCTGCGTAGCTATGCCGAAAGCTGTTTTGCCTGTCTTGATGAAGTGTTGTTGGCTTACAGGCAGAATGAGCGTCCACTCAAACACAAGCTGAGAGCCCGGTTCAGGTATGCTCAATCTGCATTTGCTTCTTGTCGGGCGTGTGATGTCTGTCACATGGCGATTAAAGTGTTAATTGTACAGTTGGCCAAGGGCTTTGTGGACATGGTAAGCTCATGGTCCCCTTGGGAGCAAAGGGGACTGGTGCCACTTACAGATGAAGAAACTCGCTATCTTAATAGCGTTATAGAGGACTTAAAATAAACCTTATGGAAACGAAGCTCGCCAGGCACTCTGTCTCGGCAGTATTGCCCTTGTGGGTGGCGTTGTTCTGCTTTGCTACCGTGATGGGGCTGCTCTTTCAGAAATTAATTCTCCCCGCTATCCCTTCCATGCATGCAGGCCTTGGCTTGATGAACAATGATGCAATCTACTTTCATCATGTTGCGGAATTGATGGCTGCCAATATCCAGGCGAACGGATGGAGCTGGGATGCTATCTGGCCGCATGCACAGGGGGCGACGGGAAACGTGGTTGTACTTGCCATAGTGTATGCACTGTTTGGCGCCGACCCCTCACTGATTTTGCCCGTTAATGCTGCGCTGCATGCCACTTCAGGCATTCTACTCCTGCTGATCGTGCAGCTGCTTTGCCCGGGCAGGATAGGCCAGGCTGCCGGTATTGTCGCGGCCACGCTGTTTGTGATCCTGCCTTCGGGTCTGAACTGGTACGCACAGGTGCATAAGGATGGATATGCGATCGCAGGCACGCTGCTAGTATTGTATGCGTGGCTGCGTTTTTTCTATCACCATACAGGTGCGCGCTCTGTTGCAATCTTTATTTTGGCCAGCCTTGCAGGTGTTGCGCTAATTCTGTTTGTGCGCCCCTACAATACCGTTTTTCTGACGCTGGCAACGACCCTGTGGCTGGTTGCCGTTGCCACACTTGCCCTGCTTCGCTCCGAGTTTCGGAACAGGAAGAGGTATTTATTTGTTTCGATTGGTGTCTGGTTGTTGTTTGCAATACTTGCAGCCACATATGGCCATAGCGCGGCGCAGGACTCTAATGCTTACAGTCATTGGAGCGGAGCATCCCAATCTGAGGCTGAGGTTTGTACAAAATGGCACTGGCAATCCAGCTCCCTGCTACCGGCTTCGCTGGAAAAATATGCTGAAACTGCTGCCAGAACGCGCGCAGGGCTTATATGTGCGCATTTTGATGCCTCATCCAACATTGACCGGGAACGCTTGCCACGCAGTGTCAGCGAGATTGTCGCCTATATGCCGCGCGTATTTGCCGTTTCTCTGCTTGCCCCATTTCCCGATATGTGGTTTCCAATGAGTGCCACGCGCCTGGTGGGCGCGCTGGAGATCTTGATCTGGTATCTGCTTATTCCCGGTTTTTTTCTGGCAATCAGATATTATGGCTCACAAGGGATGGCCCTCTGCCTGCTCTTTGCGCTCTGTTATCTTGCCATTTATGGTTTTACCATAGGCAATGTGGGAACCCTGCACAGAGTTCGTTATCCATTTCTGTTGCTGTTCATGGCCATTGGGTTGCTTGGCTGGGCCGGCCTGATTGCAAAAAGTCGTTTGTATCAAGAACGAATAAAAGGCTGGTTAACCACTGATCGAGGTAACATTATTTCGATTGAAGAGGTGTTGGCAACCGTGGCTGACAGCGATAAGGCTGAATCGAATAGCTCTCTGAGAAAGAAAGCTATTGGTGGAGGCATACTTGTTTCAGCTATTACAATGCTCTCATTTCTAGGATTCTTTTTTCGCGATGTCCTGATGGCGCATCAATTCGGCATCAGTGAGCAGATGGATGCTTTTTTTGTAGCCATGCTGATCCCGATGTTTATGGTCAATGTGTTTGGCCAGTCTTTCGGCTCGGCAAGTGTCTCCCTGTATATGCGTGAACGTCAGCAGGGGGAGAGTCACGGGGCGGATGTGGTTCGCCGCCTCTCTTATATGATAACATTGTCGCTGCTGGCACTGAGTCTATTGCTAGCACTACTTGCGCCTGTAGTGCTACCCTTGCTGGGCTGGAACTTTTCTGCCGATACGATTGAACTGTCACGCTATCTTTTATATGGTGCACTCCCCCTGTTGTTGTTCAGCGGCATGGTTGTGCTGGGTAATGCCATACTTAGTGCTCGCATGCACTTTTCGGTGCCGGCTTGGTCGCAGGCGGTTGTGCCGATATTCGCCATAGCAGCACTGCTGGTTGCAGGAGAGAAACTGGGCATTGCTGCAGTGCTGATCGGCATGGTACTTGGCCAGCTTGTAAACCTTGTTCTGGTGCAGATCTATCTCAAACGTGACCGCTTGAGCGTCATGCCGAAGCGGAACCGGGAGATCACCCTGCCCGAAGGTAGTAAGAAACTGTTTCTCTCGCTCGTGATGGCGGCGATATTTTTGCAGATCTCATTGCTGATAGATAATGGCATGGCTTCCAGCCTGGAGGTTGGCAGCGTCGCCTCGCTCGGTCTGGGCTATAAAGTAGTTTTTTTTGTCACCGGTGTCATTGGTACCGGCATTTCGATGGTGTTGCTACCATATTTTGTGAGTTTTATCGTAAAACGGGATGTCATTTCTGCAAACAGAGAGCTGTCGGTGCTGATGTCACTGGCAACAATGCTCGGTATGATCACCAGTGTGACTGTATATTATGCTGCCCCCCCGATGATACGGTTGCTGTTTCTTGGCGGAGAGGTTGACGTTCAGGATATCAATACGGTGATTCGGGTCATACATATGGGCATATTGCAGGTGCCATTTTTTGCCTGTCAGCTGATCCTGATTAAGTATGCGACCGCTTCGCATGATAACAGGTCAATTCTTGTCTCTGCGGTTGTCGGTACGGTTGTAAACATAGCCCTTAATTATATTCTGATGCAACGCATGGGCGTAAGCGGTATTGCTGCTGCAACGACCCTCTCTATGTTCTGTAGTGCAGCAGTGTTGTTATGGATGGTTCATCGTCAGGGCAATATGTCATGGCTGGATGTGTTGCTCTCCGGTCTGGTATGGATTCTGTTTTTAACCATGATGTTGTGTATCCATTTTCAGAGTTACTCCGGCGTGGTTGTCTCTGTCATTGCTATGTTACTGGCGAGCTTTATATTGAACTTTGAAAAGGCATCGATAAATAGCAAGCCTGCTTAGGGGCGTCTGAACAAGAGCAGCTGCATATCTGTTCAGAACGTTACAACTTCTATCTGGGTGAATGGGTGATAAAACGAATCTGTATTGTGGTTGCAAGCGAAATGACCGTAAAAGCGTTCCTGAAGCAGCAGATCATTGCGTTAAGTGAACGTTATGATGTGACGCTTGTTGTGAATACCCAACAAGCAGATTTTGCCGGGCAGAATGATTTGCAGGTCAAAGTTATCCCCCTTGCCATAGAGCGGGCTATTAATCCGGTGGCTGATTTGCGGGCGCTGTTTCAATTGATTCGCTTGTTCCGCACGCACAGGTTTGATCTTGTGCATTCGGTGACGCCGAAGGCTGGGTTGCTTGCCATGTTGGCAGCAAAGGTGGTTGGGGTACCCTTCCGTATTCACACGTTTACAGGTCAGGTTTGGGCAACAAGGCAGGGTTTTCCCCGGCTGTTATTGAAGATGATGGATCGCTTGCTAGCCGTGTCGGCGACACACTTGCTGACGGACAGCTTTACTCAGCGACAGTTCCTGATCGATCAGGGCATCTCTGGCAGCGAGAAATTGATAGTGCTGGCCGATGGCTCTATCAGTGGAGTGGATACCGACAGGTTCATGCCGGATAGCAGTGTCCGTTCTGACATGCGCAGGCAACTGGACATCTGCGAAGGTGATGTGCTTCTGCTGTTTCTGGGACGGTTGAATCGCGATAAAGGCGTTCTTGATCTGGCCGCGGCATTTGCCACGGTTGCTGTGAATCTGCCCCGATTGCATCTGCTTCTCGTCGGCCCGGATGAAGGCGGATTGCAGATGATTGTGAAAACAACCTGTGCTGAATACCTCCAGCGCGTTCATTTTATCGATTATACCGACAAACCCGAATCCTGTTTTGCGGCAGCCGATATATTCTGTTTGCCAAGCTACAGGGAAGGCTTTGGTAGCGTTATTATTGAGGCGGCAGCATGCGGCATACCTGCGATCGGTTCGAGAATATACGGGATATCTGATGCGATCAGGGAAGGGGAGACAGGCCTGCTGTTCGAAGCGGGCAATACCGACCAATTGGCCGCTACTATTGAAGTGATGACCACCGATTCGGCGTTGCGCAGTCAGCTGGGAAAAACCGCATTTGAACGCGCGCGTGATGATTTTCCGACGAAACGACTGGTTCAGGCATGGCTGGATTATTATGATGGACTGCAATGAAACGTTTGTTTGATCTTGTGGCCGCAATCAGTGGCCTTTGTCTGTTGTGGCCGATGCTGCTGCTGTTGGTACTACTGGTGAGAATCAAGCTGGGCTCTCCGGTGCTGTTCAGGCAACAGAGGCCGGGGTTGCATGGACGGCCGTTTTATATTTACAAGTTTCGCAGCATGACCGATGCAAAGGATGCTGCCGGTCAGCTACTGCCGGATGCTGACCGGTTAACCGCATTCGGTGTTTTTTTACGCAGGTTCAGTCTGGATGAGTTACCGCAGCTGATTAATGTGATCAAGGGCGATATAAGCCTTGTTGGACCAAGAGCGCTATTAATGGAGTATCTGCCGCTCTATGACACCGATCAGGCACGGCGCCATGATGTGCGGCCGGGAATCACCGGTTGGGCCCAGGTGAATGGCCGTAATGCTATCAGCTGGGAAGAAAAATTTGCCTATGATATATGGTATGTGGAGCACCACTCTTTTCTGCTTGATCTGAAAATACTCTGGATGACGTTGTTGAAAGTGGTGCGTTCAGAGGGAGTGGCGCAGTCCGGCCATGCAACGATGGAAAAATTCCGGGGGAATTCCAGATGAATCAGTTGCTCATTCTTGGGGCTGGCGGACATGGCAAGGTGATGGCTGAAGCAGCAGAAGCGGCAGGTGCGTGGCAACATATCGCGCTGCTGGATGACCGACATGCCTTGCTTGACGGTACGCTGCGCTGGCCGGTGCTGGCGAGCATCGAAGAGGCTGGGCGTTTTGTCTCTGAATATTCACATGCCATTGTGGCTGTGGGTGATAGCAGACGACGAATGGCATGGCTTAATCAGCTGAGTAGTTTCGGTTTTCTGATTCCCACGCTGATCCATCCGGCTGCATGGGTTAGCCCCTCGGCATCACTGGGTGAAGGCAGTGTCGTGATGGCCAATGCTACGCTACAGGCGGATATCCGCCTGGGGCGCGGATGCATTGTGAATACAGGTGCAAGTATCGACCATGATTGCAGCATAGGTGACGGTGTGCATATCTGTCCGGGAGCAAGCCTTGGTGGTGAAGTAATGATCGGCCATGGTAGCTGGCTCGGTATCGGCTGCGCGGTGATTCAAGGTGTGCGTATCGGCGGGAAAGTGACCGTCGGGGCGGGGGCCGCAGTGATTAGTGACATTGGAGAAGGTCTGACCGTTGTCGGTGTGCCGGCAAGAGAGATCTCCCGAGGGATGAAATGACTATGGGGTTTCCTGTGTGGCCTGAATATGCCGAGGATGAGATTGCAGCGGTTGAAGCAGTTTTACGGTCGGGTAAAGTAAATTACTGGAGCGGTGATCAGGGCAGTTGCTTTGAGCGGGAGTTTGCAAGCTATGTTGGCACTGCATATGCCATTGCTCTGGCCAACGGCACGCTGGCGCTGGAAGCTGCGCTCTATGCGCTGGCTATCGGAGAGGGAGATGAGGTGATTGTGCCGGCTCGAACCTTTATCGCTACAGCCAGTAGCGTGGTGATGTGCGGAGCCACACCGGTGGTGGCTGATATTGATCCGCGCAGCGGTAATCTGACACTGGAAACTATTGATGCCGCCCGCACCGAAAAAACAAAGGCGATCATTGTTGTACATCTTGGCGGCTGGCCATGTGAGATGCCTGCGGTGATGGCTTATGCTGAACTGCACGGCCTGAAGGTCATCGAAGATTGCGCACAGGCGCATGGTGCTGAAATCAATGGGCGAAAAGTAGGTTCATTCGGTCATGCCTCAGCCTTTTCATTCTGTCAGGATAAAATCATCTCCACCGGTGGTGAAGGTGGCATGCTGGTGACAAACGATCCGGATATATGGCATAAAGTGTGGTCATTGAAGGATCATGGGCGTGATTATGATGCGGTGTTTCATTGCGAACATGAACCAGGCCATCGCTGGCTATGTACCACTTTCGGAACCAACTGGCGACTGACTGAAATGCAATCAGCCATTGGCCGTATCCAGTTACAGAAATTACCCGGGTGGCTGGCCATCAGACGATCTCATGCCACGATGTTGATTGATGGCTTGGCAGGGGTTGCGGGGTTGAATGTGCATTCTCCGGATAAAGGCGTGCTGCATGCCTGGTACCGGTTTTATGCATGTATCGATGCAGGCCTGCTACGGGAGGGCTGGAATCAGGATCGTATTATTGAAGCGATTGTTGCTGAAGGTGTGCCCTGTTTTCATGGTAGTTGTTGCGAGATTTATCGGGAGGCAGCTTTTGACGACTTGCCGGACGATCGTTACCCGCTGCCCAATGCACATCTTGCTGCCCGTGCCAGCCTGGCGCTGTTGCTGCACCCGACGTTGAAGGAAAAAGATATTGAGAGAACAATTGCAGTAGTGAGGAGTGTGTTTGAACGTGCAGTGGCCTGATGTTTTTCCAGCATGGCAGGGGACTAAATCCTTAGCACTGATTCTGTTGTGTATGGCCATGCTCTGCTTTCCATTTTCAGTTGCAGCAACCAATGTCGCCCTCGGCTTGATGCTGGCGACAGGAGTGCTAACCGGGCTCTGGTGGCAAGGTGTGGCTGCATTATGGCATGGTTACAGGGTATTGAGCCTGGCGATAGCAGCTTATCTTGGCCTGGTTATCATTGGACTGTTGTGGAGTCTCGACCCGGCCTGGGGTATGAAGATTCTTGGCCGGCACTGGTTCTGGATGATTCTTCCGGTCATCGTGATGTTACTATCGGATGTAAAGAACAGGTCAATATTATTATTTTTCGTCTCGCTGGGCCTGTCCCTTAATCTGATCTACTGCGTACTGCAGATATTTGATGTTGTATCAATCACATTGGTAGGTGGATCATCCTCAAGCAATCCTACCGGACATATCGGCCATACCAGCTTCGGATTTATCTATGGGATTTGGGCCGCATGGCTGCTGCATACGGGGTTGCTCTGCCGTAATAAACTGAGCTGGTTGCTATGGGGGCTGGCTTCATGGGCAGTAGTGATGGTGTTTCTGGCTCAGGGGAAAAGCGGATATATTGTTACGCTGGTGGTCGTATTGTTTGTCGCGATCAGGTGGTTACATGAAACTGGAGGCAGGAGGATGTTTGTAATATTGGCATCTGTGCTGCTTCTACTGTTCATGGCATTGGCGCTGGGGCCAGGAAAGGAACGTGTAGTGGGCACTTGGCAGGCACTTACAGGTACCGTACAGAAGCAGTTGAATACGGATGAGATTGTAGCTGTTTCTTCCGCCACGGCGCGTATGGAGTGGTGGAAAATGAGCTACCATATCTGGCTTGAACAGCCGCTTATGGGCGTGGGAACCGGTGGCTTCCCGAAAGCGGTGGTTGATTGGCAGGCCACCCATATCGACGAAGGTGAATTTGCAGTGGCACTGGTACATCCGCATAATCAATACCTGTTGGTGATGGTGCGTTGGGGGGTGATTGGCTTAGTCTTATTGCTGGCGCTGCTCTACTTCTGGATTCGTGCGGGGGCAGCCCGTTCGTGGCAGCATTCAGTAGCGATGCCTCTGGTTACCCTGACAGGGGTCGCCCTACTCGTGCATGGCTTGTCATCATCGAGTCTGGAAGAGCATTTCTCAACAATTTTTGCACTTGTACTGGCAGGGACAGGGCTCTCCGAAAACATCTTCTCTGATGACGCTGCCTAGCTGGTAGGGCTGAAACAATCGATAC
The DNA here is from genome assembly GCA_002791575.1 of Zetaproteobacteria bacterium CG_4_9_14_3_um_filter_54_145. Taxonomy (GTDB): domain Bacteria; phylum Pseudomonadota; class Zetaproteobacteria; order Mariprofundales; family Mariprofundaceae; genus Mariprofundus. Next base: position 50,482 of record PFXI01000040.1, read on the forward strand.
CTGCTTGCCACGCAATTTATTTTTCCTGCTATAATAGTTTGGCTGCTGGCCGCCGGTTTCGGGGCAACAGCTATTTTAATGTGCAGGAGGAAAATATGAAATTGAGAGCTGTGATGGCCTCATTTTTTCTTGCTATGATGATTGTAACTGCACCGGCTATTGCCGGTGATCAAATGGTGGATATTAATACTGCTACGGTTGAACAACTACAGGTTGTCAGCGGTATTGGTGAGAAAACTGCCATGGCAATTGTTGCATATCGTGATGAATTCGGGGCATTTAAATCAGTGGATGAACTGGTTCACGTCAAGGGTATCGGTGAGAAAAAACTGGCCGGGATAAGGAAATTTCTGCAAGCAGGGAAACAGGATGGTGAACAGAACCAACTGGATTAGATAAACTGGCGCGGCAATTATCAGGATAGAGATTGCCGCGTCTTCATTTTTATGAAGCATAGGCTACTATGAGTAAGCTTCTTTCCCTGAGAAATCGCTGGCTGGTGATTGCACACGATCTGCTGTGGATACCACTGGCCATCTGGGCATCCTTCTGGTTGCGTTTCAACCTGAGTGAGGTGCCGCCAATCTACCTGCAGCCGCTGCACCTGCTGATTACGATTTCTATACCATTGCAACTACTCGTTTTCTGGTATTTCGGCCTCTATCGGGGCATCTGGCGCTTTGCTTCTATTCCCGATCTGCTGCGCATCCTTCAGGCTGTGCTTGCCGGTGTGCTGCTCAGTTTTATTCTCATGTTTGTGCTGCAGCGACTGGAAGGGATCCCACGTTCCGTGCTGGTACTCTATCCGGTGATTCTGGTGATGGGGCTGGCTACGCCCCGGCTGTTTTATCGCTGGCTGAAGGATCGACATTTGAACCTGAAAGTTTCTGAGCGCAAGCGCGCACTGCTGATCGGTGCCGGTCAGGCCGGCGAACTGCTGGTGCGCGATCTGCTGAAGTCCGGACCATATGTGGTGGCCGGTTTCTTGGATGATGCCGAGCGCAGGCAGGGGCAGGAGATTCATGGCGTACGTGTGATCGGTAAGCTTTCCGACCTGGAAAAGGTGGTCAGTCGCCATGGTGTAGAGGTGGTGCTGCTGGCCATTCCATCGGCATCGCATCAGACCATTCAGTCTGTTGTGCGGCGTTGCCAGCAGATGCATGTGCAGTGCCGGATTTTGCCATCGGTTGCCGAACTGGCCGATGGCCGGGTGGAGGTGTCGCGCCTGAGATCCGTGCAGATTGAAGACCTGCTTGGACGTGATACGATCGAGCTGGATTATGCAGGTATTCATCAGCTGATTGCAGGGCAGACGGTGCTGGTTACCGGAGCCGGCGGATCAATCGGTTCCGAGTTGTGCCGGCAGATTTTACATCAGAAGCCTGCGGCGCTGCTGCTGCTCGATCATGGCGAATTCAATCTCTACACGATTGATCTTGAGCTGAAACCGGCAGGGGAACAGTCGGGCGTCGCGGTCTCCGCCATTCTTGGCGATATTCGCGATGAAGTGCGCATGCGCTGGCTTATCGAGCATTTCCGGCCAGCCATTATATTTAATGCCGCGGCCTATAAACATGTACCTCTGGTCGAAGAGAATCCGGCCGAAGGTATCAAAACCAACGTGCTGGGTACCTGTCAGCTGGCTGATCTGGCGGTCGAGTTCGGCGTAAAGAAATTTGTACAGGTCTCCACCGATAAGGCGGTGAATCCGACCAATGTTATGGGGGCCTCCAAGCGTACGGCGGAAATTTATTGCCAGAACCTGAATCGCAGAGCAGAGACAACCGCCTTTATCACGACCCGTTTTGGTAATGTGCTGGGCTCTGCAGGTTCTGTGGTGCCTCTGTTTCGCAAGCAGATAGAGGCTGGTGGGCCGGTCACTGTGACGCATCCGGATATTACCCGTTATTTCATGACCATACCGGAAGCGGTCAGCCTGATTCTGCAGGCGGGCAGTATGGGCCATGGCGGCGAGATATTCGTACTTGATATGGGCAAGCCGGTGAAGATTGTGGAGCTGGCAGAACAGATGATCCGCCTGACAGGGCTAGAGCCGGGTCACGATATCGAAATCCGGTTTACGGGTTTGCGGCCGGGTGAAAAGTTGTATGAGGAGTTGTTCCATGACTCTGAAAAGCTTGCGGCTACAGGACATGCGAAGATCATGCTATCCGGCAGTCGTGAGGTGGATTGGCAGCTTATGCAGCAGGGCTTGCAGAGCCTGCGTGAAGCCTGTGCAACGCGTGATATCAACCTGCTGCATCGTAACCTTAAACAGCTGGTGCCGGAATTTTCATCCGGGTTGCTCAAGGATGGAGCGAGCTGAAGCCGCAGGCGCCTGTGCTATGCATTGAGGTTGCTGTATTTTCTCCGCTGCCGGGTTGCTTCAGCTATAGCTGGCCGCCTGAGTTCGGTGAAGCGGTTGTCGGCATGCGTGTACAGGTGCCATTTGGCAACGGTACCCGAACCGGTGTGGTGCTGCGTTTGTCTGAAACCATGCCTGACAATGTTGAGCTCAAGCCGGTGGCAGACCGGCTGGACAGAGAGCCGCTGTATGATGCTGCACGCGTGCAGTGGGTGGAAAGGGTACGGCGCTATTATCTGTCCAGCCAGGGTGATGCGTGGCAGACGGTACTGGCATGGGCGGCACATGATCAGGTGCGCTCCTATCGCTGTCCCGATGTTGCGGTGCTGGCCGCGGCAGAGCCTGCTCTGGCCGCGGCCTTCAGCAACAGGCGAGCGCTATCACTGAAAACCATTGCAGCCAGAGTTGAGCCCTGTGCACTGCGCCATAGCCTTAATGCCGCCTGTCAGGCGGGTGTGCTTGAAGAGGTGATCCACGAGCCACTATTGCAGCAGAATGAAAACACGCCGCCACCCCTTACCCTGACGGATGCGCAGGCAGCTGCTTTGCAGTCGCTGGTTGATGCGCGTGGTTTTCAGCCATTTTTGCTCTTTGGACGTACCGGCTCCGGTAAAACCGAGGTCTATCTGCGAGCAGCAACCCGGTCGATCAGCCGTGGTGGCCGGGTGCTGGTGCTGGTGCCGGAGATCGGCCTGACACCGATGTGGATAGCGCGCTTGCAATCGCGCTTTGCGCGTGTGGCGGTATGGCACTCGGCTCTAAGCGAGCGGGACCGGCTGGCGGTGCGCCAGCATCTGGCCCAGACGGATATCCTCATCGGTACGCGCTCGGCGCTGTTTCTGCCGTTGCCGGATCTGGCGATGATCGTTGTGGATGAGGAGCACGATAACAGCTTCAAGCAGCAGGATGGCATGGCCTACTCGGCTCGTGACATGGCTGTACTGCTGGCGCAGCAGCTGGATATTCCGATTGTACTCGGATCGGCCACACCCAGCCTGGAGAGCTGGCGGCAGGCCCAGACGGGGCTTTATAAGCGCATTGACCTGCCCTCCCGGATTGCCGATCACACGCAACAGATCAAGCCGGAGATTATCGATATGCGTGTTGTCGACGGGCCTGTGTCACCGGCCCTTCTCGCAGCCATGCAGCAGACTCTGGCTGCCGGTGATCAGGCTATTCTCTTTCTCAACAGACGCGGTTACTCCCCATCCCTGCAATGTACGGCCTGTGGCGATGTACCGCAGTGCCCGGCCTGCTCTTTGAGCCTGACACTGCACCGGCGGGCCGGCCAATTGCGCTGTCACAGTTGTGGCTTCATCCGGCGCGTACCGCGCTCATGCGAGAGTTGCGGTGAAGCGGCACTAATGCCGATGGGTGAGGGTACGGAAAGGATCGAGGAGTGGCTGCAGGAGCATCTGCCCACGCTGCGCTTCTCCCGCTTTGATCGGGATGTGGTGACCAGTCATGCGCGCCTGAGCGAGATTCTGGCGGCATTTGAAAGCCGTGAGCTCGATTGCTTGCTGGGTACTCAGATGCTGGTTAAGGGCCATGATTTTCCACATGTCACGCTGGTCGGTGTCATCAATGCGGATCAGGGTATGAATATGCCGGACTTCAGGGCAGGGGAGCGCTGGTGGCAGCAGATGACGCAGGTGACCGGACGTGCAGGCCGCGGTGAAAAAGCCGGCCGTATGCTGATCCAGACGCGTATGCCGGAGGCGGCATGGCTGACGCGTATTGCCGAGGCGCAAGCCGAAGCGACCATGACGGCTGAGCTGGAGTTGCGTGAGATGTTGCAGTATCCGCCATTTGCACGCTGGGTGCGGGTGGTGTTTTCCGCCATGCGGGCAGAGCGGGCCGATCAGGCTGCCACGGCCTTTGCCGAGAGTTGCCGTACTATTCCGGAGCTGATGGTGAGTGGCCCCATGCCTTGTGTGATGGAGCGGCTGGCCGGGCGTTTCCGCTTCGAAGTGCTGCTGCGTGACACTACGCGTCAGCTGTTGCCATGGAAGTTGATGCCGGTGCTGGAATCGCTGAAGATTCCATCCGGCGTGCGTCGCCGCGTGGATGTGGATCCGCAAGATATGATGTGAACCCGTCCTGGGTTCACACCCTTCGGGCAGCCTGAAGGCTGTCCAATCCGGCTGTCCTGCCGGATTGTGATGTGAGTCCATGTATGGGGCTACACCCGTAGGGCGCGCTAAAGCGCGTCCACCATTGTGCAGGAGAGCACAATGGCACGCCCAAGCGTCCTGCAAGGGTGGCGCACATGGATGTGCGCCATGAATGTTCTATCCTGAAAAATTGTGATGCAGGCACTTCGTGTGCCTACACCCGCAGGGCGCACCTATGGTGGGTCAATCTGAAGTCGCTCTATCGCGTAGCGGGATAGGTCGCTACTTGCTCCTGCCGGATTGTGATGTAAGTATTGTTTTCACCGCAGAGTAAGGCAAATTGTTTGTCTTTAACGCGTAATGAAACAGTGAGCATATCGTCATGAAGCCAGCTTTCCCACGGATAACTATAGGAATGCTTTTCCGCTGTCTCCTTTTAGTCCCCTGCGGTGAAAGCTTTTGACTGTGTGTCTAAACGTTGAAGCGGAAGTGGAGGACATCGCCGTCCTGAACGACGTACTCCTTGCCTTCGAGGCGCATCTTGCCCGCTTCCTTGCATTTGGCCTCACCACCGAGCGTGACGAAGTCATTATAGGTAATGGTTTCCGCGCGGATGAATCCCTTTTCAAAGTCATTGTGGATTACGGCAGCCGCTTTCGGCGCGGTATCGCCGCGATGAATAGTCCACGCGCGTACTTCCTTGACGCCGGCCGTGAAGTAGGAGATCAGATCCAGCAGTGTATAGGCCTCGCGGATCACTGTGTTCAGGCCGGGCTCGGAAAGGCCGAGGTCACTGAGGAACTCGAGCTTTGACTCTGCATCCATCTCAGTCAGCTCAGACTCGATCTGGGCGGATACCACAGCTACGCGGGCACCCTCTTCAGCGGCAAAGCCGCGTACTTTTTCAACATATGCATTGCCATCGGGCAGCGAGCCATCATCGACATTGGTAATGTAGAGAACCGGCTTGCCGGTCAGCAGCCACAGATCCTTCAGCTTTGCCACTTCGTCTGTGCTCAGCTTCTGACGGCGTACGGTGATACCGTCTTCCAGTGCCTTGAGCACCTTCACTTGCAGATCAAGCAGGGCCTTGGCTTCCTTGTCACCACTCTTGCATAGTTTTTCCGTGCGTTGCGTAGCCTTCTGGACAGTCTCCATATCCTTGAGCATCAGTTCGGTATCAATAATCTCAATATCGGAAAGCGGATCAATTTTACCAGCCACATGCGTGACGTTCTCATCGTCAAAGCAGCGTACGACATGCGCGATGGCGGAGCATTCACGGATATTGGCCAGGAATTTATTGCCTAAACCCTCACCGCTTGCCGCACCGGCAACGAGACCGGCGATGTCGACAAACTCAACCACGGCGTGCTGCATGGCCTGCGGTTTAACAATGGCTGCCAGTGCATCCATGCGTGTGTCCGGAACAGGTACGATGCCGACATTCGGATCGATTGTGCAGAACGGGTAGTTGGCAGCTTCCGCACCACCGCCGTTCAGTGCGTTAAACAGGGTGGATTTACCAACGTTCGGCAGACCAACAATTCCAATACTCAGTGCCATGATGCTAACCTCATTTTTTTTACCACAGTGCTATCCGCGCAGAGGGACAGCGCCGATTGCTTCTCTGTGGTGAATTATTTTGGCTGTAACGCCAGGTGAATGCGGTTGGCCGCTTGCGGCAGCTCTCCGTTTAAAATGGTATCGATCTCGTTAAGCAGTGCGGCAAAGACGCGCGCCTCATCGGCCCGATCGCCTTCTTCCGCGCGGCCCAGAACCCACGGTGTGATGTCGCCGTGAGCAGGTCTGCCAATGCCTATTTTGGCGCGTGCATAGTTGCTGTCCGGCAGGTGCTGGTTGATGGAGCGCAAACCATTATGGCCGCCGTGGCCACCGCCGTGTTTCAGGCGCAGTTTGCCGACAGGCAGATCCAGATCATCATAAACAACAATGATCTGATCCGATGGCACTTGATAATAGCGGGCCATTGCTGCCACCGACTCACCGCTGTTGTTCATGAATGTCTGCGGTTTTACCAGTAGTACACGCCCGTCATTTCTGTTCCACGTGGCGGTTTCAGCATGAAAACGAGGGGCCGCGTCAAAACGCAGCCCCTCTGATTTCGCTAGCAGATCGAGAAAACGAAAGCCGATATTGTGGCGTGTTTCTTCGTATTTCCCACCGGGATTTCCCAGTCCGACAAGCAGTTTCACGATGGCCGATTAAGCCTCGGCTTCGCCTTCTGCTACATCTACATCATCAGAAGTATCTACTTTCTGCGCTGAAACATTCAGGATGGTAAAGTTGACTTCATGATGAACGACCGCGCCTTCTGGCAGGGTAATGTCATCAATATGGACGGTGTCGCCGATTTCAAGGCCGGCGCAGTCAATTTCGATATGGGCAGGAATAGAGTCGGCACGGCTGGTTACTTCCAGGCTATGGCGAATCAGGTCAACCAGGCCACCCTGGGCAACGCCCGGGCACTTGTCTTCGTTGATGGCAACAACAGGTACGTCGATAGTGACGTTATCACTGGATGATACACGCAGAAAATCCAGATGAGTTACGGTATCCTTGATCGGATCCCACTGCGTATCCTTGAGCATGACAGTGTTCTTGCCGCGTGAGCCCTTTACTTTCACTTCGAGCATGGATGTGTGGAACTCTTCTTTATCCAGCATGTTGCTGATGGCAAAGAACTCCATGGAGATAGACAGGTCCGGCTTGCCGCCGCCATAAATAATACCCGGAATCTTTCCGGCACGGCGCAGACGGCGTGATGCGCTGCGGCCACTTGTTTCGCGAAGATCAGCTTCGACAATAAAATCAGACATGTTGTCCTCCAGTAATGCACCGTCGGGTTATCCCGGGGCGGCGTGCGCTATTAGACAGCCAGCTTGTATCAGCCCTGCTGCGCGCGGTCGCGCACTCTAGTGCCGGCCAACCAAATGTCCATGCGGTTTTTTGCTTCTTCTTCAGTGGGTTGTCTGGGTCACCCAGATTTATGCAGGTTCATGGCCCTTGGCGGCGCTGTTGCTGAGCGGCCGACAGCGATGATTGATTCTATGCGAATGATGCGTTCATCGCCTGCATGCAATCAGACGATTATACGCTTACTCGTAGAGACTGCTAATAGAGCGGGCATCATAGATGCGACTGATGGCTTCGCCCATCAGTGGAGCAATGGTAATGATGCGTACTTTCTCGGTTTTCATGATTTTCGACGGTTGCAGGATGCTGTCGGTGATCACCAGCTCATGCAGCTGGGATTTTTTCAGCCGGTCAGCGGCGGGACCTGAGAGCACGCCGTGTGATGCATAGGCGCTGACCTTGGTCGCACCACGTTCCAGCAATGCATCGACAGCACTGCACAGGGTGCCGGCAGTATCCACCATGTCATCGATCAGAATACAGTGTTTACCTTCAACGTTACCGATGATGTTCATCACTTTTGCCACATTCGGGGCAGGACGACGTTTGTCCACGATAGCCATATCCACATGCAGTCGGCTGGCCAGCGCGCGGGCGCGTACCACGCCGCCAACATCCGGAGATACAATCATCACATCATCCATGCTGTTTTTTTCCTGAATATCCTTGGCAAACAACGGGATGGCAAAGATATTATCCACCGGGATATCAAAGAAGCCCTGAATCTGGGTGGCATGCAAGTCCATCGTCAATACGCGTGTGGCACCGGCGCGGGTAATCAGGTCGGCCACCAGCTTGGCGGAGATCGGCGTGCGCCCGGCACTCTTTCGATCCTGACGTGCATAACCGAAGTACGGGATGACTGCACAGATATTACGTGTGGAAGCTCGCTTGGCCGCATCAATGAAGATCAGTAGCTCCATCAGGTTGGCGTTGGCCGGCTTGCTTGTGCTCTGGATGAAAAATGCATCGTGGCCGCGGATGGTCTCCCTGATTTGCAGGAAAATTTCACCATCGGAAAAACGTTCGAAATAGAGATCGCCCAACGGGTGGCCGATATGATTACAGATATTCTCTGCCAGTGGCGGGTTCGATGTGCCGGAAAAAAGCCGAAGCTTCTGGTGAATCATCGGTAATCACTCCTGTTGTGGTGCGTCTGTCCTTTCTCGCACACAGGGTCTGTGTGCGTGCTGCCTGGCTGGGACGGCAGGATTCGAACCTGCGCGTGACGGGATCAAAACCCGCTGCCTTACCGCTTGGCTACGTCCCAGTATAGTGGTAGTCGGCTTACAAGCCAGCTACCGGTGATCTCATGTCAACAATTGCACCGGATGTCGGCTGCAAATGCTGCCGGTATGCGTCCAACTTGCCAGATGTTGCGTTTGCAATGTCTGCGCAATATCCGCTGCCTGTTGAGGGTTGCGAAACAGCCCGATACAGGCCGAACCGCTACCACTCATCCATGCCTGATCACTGTGCTGCCGCATCTGTGCGAGCAGATGGGCCAGTGGCTGACTCATGCTGCATGCGGATGCTTCCAGATCGTTATGGCCGAGGTCATCAATACCGCGGCGGATGGTATCCACCCCCTCAGGGCCGGTCAATGCAGGATGCACGCTGTCAAAATGTTTGAAAACAGCGGCGGTGGAGAGACCGCTGCCCGGCCATGCCAGCAGCATGGTCTGATCCGGCAGTGGCAAAGGGTAATCACACAGGCGCTCACCGATGCCGCGCGCAATGCTTGCCTTGCCATACAGAAAGCAGGGAATATCGGCACCAAAGGGGGTGGCAAAGCCAATCATCTCATCCCTGCTGATATTGATGTCCCAGAGTTTGTTGGCTGCCATCAGGGCTGTGGCGGCATCGGATGAGCCGCCCCCCAATCCAGCCTGTTCGGGGATCTGTTTGTCGATATGAACTGCCAGCCCCTGTTTGATGCCATGGCGCAGTTTGAATGCAGTCAGTACGCGGTGCACCAGATTGGCTTCACCACCCAGATGCGGACGGGAGCAACTGACACTGATCTGCTCACCAGACGTGAAGTGCAGCTGATCGCTGGCCTCGCTGAAAGCGAAAGCAGTATCCAGCTCATGCATGCCGTCGCTCCTGATGCGGGTGATGGATAGATAGAGATTGATTTTTGCCGGCGCCGGCAGTGTCAGTTCAATCATTGGATGATCAATGTTGCTTTGCGGCCGTGTGCGATATCGCTCATCAGCAGTCGCTGGTTATCAGCGTACCAGTGCAGGCGGATCAGGTTGCCGCCGCGCCTGCTCTCCCATTGGTTCTGCCCGTGGGCGTGGAAGTCGGCAGGCATCTGCCCGCTCAGAATGGCGGCGAGACGCGCGGGGTGTATGAATATACCGTGTTCTGCCAGCTGTGCGGTTGTGATCGAGCGCCACGCATTGCTGCTGCCATCTCGTATATACATCAACCGGCCTTGCCAGCGAAATTCAATCACGGTATTGCTGGCAGCATGGGTAAGTCGCAACGTACCGTGAGCGGCTGTGGGTGCATCCCAGTCCACCAGTACCTGCCAGCGATGTGCCGGCTCAATAACAATCAGACGGGCTGAAAAGGTGCTGAATGGTCCTATGCTGCTTCTGTGTGTCCTCTCTGTTATCGGCGTGGCGCAGCTAGCCAGAAACAGCGCAGTGAGCAGATAAATCAGCCACTGTAGATGGCTAGAACGAGGATTCAGGCGCATCTGTTTCTCACGCTGACAGAGGAGAGAGCGATCACGGTTTGATTGCCGGCAGACCATCATGCATTTTTTGTTCAATCAGGTGCGGGTGCTCTGATTTCAGCTCCAGTGCCTTCTGCCAGGCAGCGCGCGCGGCTTCTGTGTCACCGTGCCGCCACAGCATATCACCATAGTGCTCATGGATGACACTGTCATCGCCAACCTGTTTGATGGCCTGTGCCTGTGTTTTGACTGCCTTTTCATAGTTGCCGCTTTGATAATAGACCCAGGCAAGCGAATCCAGATAATAACCGTCATTCGGCTTAAGTTGCAGCGCACGCAGAATCAACGCCTCGGCCTTGTCCAGTTCAATGCCCTGCTCGGCATAGGTATAACCGAGGAAGTTCAGTGCCTCGGTATATTGCGGGCTGTGTGTCAGTACGCGGTTCAGTGTGCTTTCAATCTGTGCATAGTTTTTAAAGTGTTCAAATGCCACCGCGCGGTTAAATAGCAGTTGCGGCGGCAGTTTTTTCAGTTTCAACAAGGGTTCTGTTTCATCCAGCATCAGCTTGTACTGCTTGCGGTTCAGTCTCAGGGTGGAGAGTAACAGATGAGCATCCAGCTGCTGCGGCTTTTCTTTCAGAATCGCCAGCATCCTTGCCTCGGCCTGATCCAGCTTATCTTCCTGTACATCGATGGCGGCCAGACGAATTTGCGCCTGGATATGCATCTCGGAGCCCGGTCTGATTTTCTCATAGATGGATTTGGCTTCAGGGCGCTGCTCCAGCGCTTCCAGACTTGCAGCCAGATAAAAGCGGTTTCCGTCTTCCGGCTGCAATTCCAGCAGTTTGCGGAAGGTTTGTGCCGCCTGTTCATAGTCCTTGTGCTGAAAGTAGAGCATGCCCAGTGGACGCAGTGTCTCCGGCTCACTGCCTGCATGCTCGACGGCATTGCGATAGACCAGAATGGCTTCCGCCAGTCGTTTTTTCTCTATGAGGAATGTTGCCAGTGCCTGGCTGATGCGAATGGCTCCCGGGTGGTCGTCCAGAAATGTGCGCAGCAGCCTCTCCGCTTGCTCTTCGTCTTTCTGCTGGGCGGCGAGTCCGCTGAGCATCAGTACGGCTGTATCATTGTCAGGCATGAGTTTACGCATACGCAGTAATGATGTTTTTGCAGCAGCCAGCTCACCTTTTTTGATCAGCAACTGAGCCTGCAGCATACGCAAGCCGGGGGACTCATGTTGTTTGATGCCGCTTTTGATTGATGCCAGCGCATCATCCAGGCGACCCAGTCCGCCCAGAATACTTGCCTGCATGGTGCGCGCAGTATCATCGGCAGGGTGATCTTTGAGGAATGTCTCCAGTTTCTGCAACGCCAGTTGCGGCTGGTCGCGTGCAATGAAAATGCGCATCTGCGCCAACTGCAGCTGTTGGCGCTGCTCATCCGCTACGGCTTTATCAGCAAGCATTTGCGCGATATGCAGCTCTGCCTCATCGACCCTGCCGGACTGCATCATCAGGTTCACCAGTTGCATATGGGGATTGATCGCTTGCGGCTCTTTACTGATCAGGGCTGTCAGTAGCTCCAGCGCCATCTCGCGGTTGCCTTCAGCCATGGCTTTCTGGGCGGCCAGATAGAGAAAATCCGGCTGCAATTCGTTCAGGTTAGTCGTTGCCTGCGCTGGTTGTTGGGTGGCTGTTTTGACGGTTACAGGTGATGGGGATGCGGCCGGATTGAGTGCGCCACAGGCGCTCAGTCCCAACAGTAAGATCAAAGCAAGCAGCTGTTTCATAAGCTGTTGTCACTGTCGATATGGACAGGCGTAAAACGATTGCCTTCATCATTGATGCACCAGCAGCGGATATCAGCAGCCTTGCTGTCGCAGACGCTGATGATCGGATAGGCAAAGCCTTCCCATGCACTGCCCAGGTCGGTCGGTGAGGGACGGGCAGGGCAGTCGGGATGGGAGTGGTAGACGCCGATAATTTCACTGCCGCTACCGCGCAATTCGCGGTCAATAGCCTGATAGCCGGCCGGATCCAGATCGAAGCGGTCGGCGGCGCGCTCGCTGTTGAGGTTGGCGACCGCCCTGATGCTGCTGACATGCCAGTCGGAGTTGGTGATCTTGCCGATCAGTAGACCGCATATTTCCAGAGGATAGCCGGATTCTGCCTCGCTGCGCATTTGATTCAGCGTGTCGGCGCTGATCAGCAGGTGAGCGGGCGCAGCTGTATCATCCAGGACCGCCTGATATGCCGGGCTGCGAAATCGTTCGGGTTCGTGCATCGCTGTCGTCAATAGAGTGCTCCGTGACTGTTGATGGAATAGTCGAATGGCAAGCCTATCGCTTAGCGGTGACTTGCCAAGCCTCGTCGTTTATCCATAATGGCTTTAACTTGGATTGTTTATGCATCATTGAGATGATTGCGCCGGATATTTGTTTGTAGCGACGTGAAGAGAGCGTTCGTGGCAGCACAGCAGATAACGGATGGATAGTTTGTTGCGGACAAATGGACAACAAAGACGCAATAGAGTTTATGCATCATCCGGGTTAAGGACAAAAGGGGAGGTTCCAATCATGAATATTAAGCGATCATTTGCCCGCCTTGCGCTTGTCGCTGTTGCCTGTGCGCTGATAAGTTGCTCTGAAGAGAAGGGGGCGCATGTTGCGATTGTGCAGCCGGTTGACGGGGCCACAGTTGATCGGTCGTTCAAGGTGGTGATGTCGGTTGAGGGGAAGACCGTACACAAGACTGGTGAAAGAGCACCTGATTCCGGGCACTTTCTGCTGGTGGTTGATGGCGGTTATCTGCCGATGGGCGAGGTGATGATCAGTGACAGGGAGCATCTGAGTTTCGATCAGGGCGAGACAGAAACGACGTTGCACCTCTATCCCGGCAAACATACGCTGACATTACAGTTTGCCAAAAGTACCGGTCAATCCTATGGGCATGCGCTGAGTCACTCGATTGCCGTTAATGTGAAGTGATGGATGCCATTGTAACCAACGATTACTATGTTTGGGGCACACTGGCCGTGCTGCTGCTGCTGGCTGAAGCCGCAACATTCACCTCTGTTGCACTGGTGTTTTCTATCGCGGCCTCTGTGGTTTTTCTCAGTCTGCTGCTGGCCGGCATGCCGGAATCCGTGGCAGGGCAGTTGTTGCTGTTCACTGTCTCCGGTATTGCCTTGTATTTCCCGATCCGTCGCTTTCAGAAAAATACAGCCACGTTGAGCACTACGGGCGATGTGGCTGCATCTCTTGCTGATGCACCCGCTGGCACGGTGAAAAGTATCGACGAGGGCGGCTGCAGTGGCAGGGTTGTACTTGCACATGCATTTCTGGGCGGGCGTGAGTGGATGTTTACATCAGAGTTGCCAATGCAGGTCGGCGAGGCTGTCGATATCATTGATGTGCGCGGTAATATTATCATGATCAACAAGAAGAGAGGGGAATAACCATGGATGAGATCTCGGCAGGGACGCTGTTTATGCTCTTTATCGGCGCGGTACTGGCCATCGCTGTGGCGCTTGGTGTGCGTATTGTGCCGCAGGGCAGTAATTATGTGGTGCAGCGGCTGGGTAAATACCTGAAGACCTTGCCGCCGGGTTTGAACTTTATTATCCCGTTTGTCGATGATGTGGCTGCCAGGGTTACAACGAAGGAGATTGTACTCGATATTCCGGGGCAGGAGGTGATCACCAAGGATAATGCTGTGATCATTGCCAATGCAGTTGCCTTTATTCAGGTCACAAGGCCCGATCAGGCGATATATGGTGTGGAGAATTATGAGCAGGCCATTGTGAATATTATCCAGACCACGCTGCGCAGTATTATCGGCGGCACGGCGCTGGATGATGCCCTCTCCTCGCGTGAGGAGATTCGCGTCAAGCTCAAGGATGGTATTGCCGACAATATCACCGATTGGGGCATTACGCTGAAGAATGTGGAGATTCAGGATATCAAGCCCTCGACCACGATGCAGCAGGCGATGGAGGCTCAGGCTGCTGCCGAGCGCCTGCGCCGGGCAACAGTGACCAAGGCGGATGGTGAGAAATCAGCCGCCATTCTCGAGGCTCAGGGCCGGATGGAGGCATCCAAGCTGGATGCGGAAGCGCAGGTGATTTTGTCTAATGCCTCAAGAGAAGCGATCGAAAATGTGACCGGCGCCATGCAGGATAAAGAGCTGCCCGCAATGTATCTGCTGGGCCAGCGCTACATCGATGCCATCGGTGCAATCTCGGCATCGGAAAATGCCAAGACCATTATCATTCCGGCTGATCTGCCGGCTGCCATTCGCGGTATGCTGGGTAAGGGTTAAAAGGCCGGGTTGCACTGCCAACGGGTGCGCTTGCCGGCATGTCGCCGGGCTTGTTTTTAAGGCGCGTTTGTTGATGCCTGTGTGAGCTGTTGTCAGGTCTGGGCTTGTGGCGTGACCGGATCGACATGGGTCATCAAATAGAGTACCGGATGCTTGGCTACTACATTAGTTGCAACAAGCTCGGCGATCTCATGCCCTTCGGTGACCGTCAGGTTGCCATCAATTTCCAGATGCACATCAGCCAGAATCATATCACCGGTTTTGCGCGTTTTCAGATCATGAAAGCCCTGTACGCCACTCGTCGCACTGATGGTTTTTGCAATCGCTTCGATCTGCTCTTCGGCAGCGGATCGGTCCATCAGGTCATGTAGTGCATTCCAGAAAAAACTCCAGCCCATTCTGCCGACCATGAAGCCGACAATCAGCGCGGCTATCGGGTCGAGCAACGGATAACCCAGCAGGTTGCCGCCGATACCCATGGCAACGACCAGTGAGGAAGCGGCATCCGAGCGGGCATGCCATGCATTGGCTACCAGCATACTGGAGCGCACGCGTTCGGCCACAGCCAGCATATAGCGAAACAGCAGTTCCTTGGCGATCAGGGCGCCCATCGCCACCCATAATGCGGCCAGATGTACGGTTGGAATGGTATCCGGTGTTTGCAGCTTGTGCGCGGCAGCCCAGGCCATGCCGCTACCTACGGCCAGTAGTAAACCACCAAGTACCAGTGATGCGCCATTTTCATAGCGCTGATGGCCGTAATGATGCTCGTTATCGGCCTCTTTTTTGCTGTGGTGTGCGGCCAGCAGTACAACAAAATCGGCTACCAGATCGGAGAGAGAGTGTATGCCATCGGCAATCAGTCCCTGTGAGCCGGAAAAGAGACCGGTCGTAACCTGGGTAATGGATAGCCACAGGTTGACGGTCACGCTGGTCCATGTGGAGCGTTTGGTGGCGGCTTGCCGTTCTGCTGAATGATCGTTGCTGTCCGGTTCGACCAGATCCTGAATGTGCATCAAAAGAGTTCCTCGCCTGCGCGTTGCTGGCGAGCATCATAGCTCCTATTCTTAAGTGAACCTGAATGTGGGTGAAGTAGGCTAGGTGTCTTGGCCTGTGTGGGACGGGTGAGTGGAGTGGTATTGTGTCGGCACCAACAAAAAAAGGGAAGGCATAAGCCCTCCCTTTTTAAGGTCGATATGAAAAAGCTTAACGCTTGGAGAACTGCGGAGCGCGACGAGCTTTCTTCAAGCCAGCCTTCTTGCGTTCAACCTTGCGGGAGTCGCGAGTCAGGAAGCCGGCTGCTTTCAGCTGCGGACGAAGACCGCTATCGTATGTCAGTAGTGCACGAGCCAGGCCGTGGCGAATAGCGCCAGCCTGACCGGAAACGCCGCCGCCGAATACATTGACTCGAATGTCAAAACGGCCGCTCAGTTCGGTTTCGTCCAGAGGCAACAGGGCCTGCTGGCGGATAATGTCGATCGGGAAGTAGTTTTCCACTTCACGGCCATTGACCAGTACCTGACCTTTGCCGGCCTGAATGATTACACGGGCTACGCTGCGTTTGCGGCGGCCGGTGCCGCGATAGATTGTCTCTGCCATTGTATTGATTCCTCTGTACTATCAGTTCAGTTTCATTGCTTCAGGCTGCTGTGCTGTGTGTGGATGTTCGCCACCAGCATAAACCTTCAGCTTTTTCAGCATGGAACGGCCCAGTGGACCCTTTGGCATCATGCCTTTGACGGCGGCTTCGATGATGCGTTCCGGATGTTTTGCGCGCTGCTTTTCCAGCGTAATGCTCTTCAGGCTGCCAACAAAACCGGTATGGTGATAGTAGATCTTAGCCTGCTCTTTGTTGCCGGTTACGCGAATCTTTTCAGCATTGATAACTACAATGTGGTCGCCGCAATCAGCATGAGGGGTGTATTCCGGACGGTGTTTGCCGCGCAAAACTGTGGCAATCTCTGTGGCCAGACGGCCCAGTACAAGGTCAGTAGCGTCAACAATAAACCATTTTCGTTCAATATCGCCAGGGCGAACAGTCCAGGTTGCCATTTAATTCATCTCCAGTGTGCATTTGTCTGACCAACCCGATAAAAAAGCGTGGTTTGTCATGCAAAGGCGGCGCATTATAGGAGAGGCAGGAATGATGTCAATTGTCGTTTGTCTGTTTTATGCAGAGTTGCATGCATGCATGCCTGTCGGAGAGGTGGATTGTGGCTGGCTGAATCTGGATATTGCGGTTTTATGGCCTGTTTTTTGCTTTCCATTTTCGGGATTATAAGTGCGTACCTGTAAACAGGGTGCAGCATGGAGGATATATGATGGATAAGTTACATGCTCAGGTCGATCAGGGGCGATCGCTAACGGGCTTGCGCCTGTGGCTGAATGTATTGCTGTTCGAGGTCGAAACGACGGCAGGGCACGTATTTAATATTTTTATGCTGCTGCTGATTGCCGTCGCAGTGTTGGCGTCGATGGCCAATACGGTGACGGAGGTGCATGCAGAGTGGGGTGCGCAGATTGATGCATTTGAGTACTGGGTGCTGGTCATTTTTGCGGTTGAATACGTGGTGCGCGTTTTTGGTGCCCGCAATCGTTGGCACTATCCTGAATAATTCATAAACCTTTCAGGCGACCGATTAATATTGTTCACAAAATGGTTTAGTCTTATGCAATCGCCGTTATTTC
>PFXI01000040.1:67609-73766 GCA_002791575.1 Zetaproteobacteria bacterium CG_4_9_14_3_um_filter_54_145
TCGCTCCCTGTTTGCTTCGCTCAGGGGCTCAGTACGGCTGCTGATGGGTGTGCTGATGACCATCGGGTTGATCTCTGTGCTGGTTGGCAACCTGATCTTTATCCTGGAGCCGATGACCTTTGCCAATGCCTTTGAGGGCTCATGGTGGAGTCTGGTGACGATGAGTACGGTAGGTTATGGCGACTTTGTGCCGCATACAGCGCTCGGTAAAACCCTGGCGGCGGCACTGATCATGTCCGGTATCTGCATGTTCTCCATGGTGACGGCGGTCATTTCGGTCAGGGTAGGGCGTATGATTAATAGTGTGGTCCAGTGTGCGCAGTGTCACCACCGCATTGCCGAGGATTTTCTCTATTGCCCGCATTGTGCGACACCACAGTCGCAGCAGCCGGGTATTACAAATGTCGATGATGATGTCTGATCTGTTTCCCCGATTGCGACCGGCTTACAGTGCTTGCTTTCGGTAAACAATATGATTCGCTATCATGCGGCCTTTCTTATTTGGAAGAGGTGATGATTGCATGGATAAGCGACTGATAGGCGAGGCCCTGACCTTTGATGATGTACTGCTGGTGCCACAGGCCAGTAGTGTGATGCCGCGGGGGGTGGATACCTCGTCGCAGCTGACCCGCAAGATCAGGCTGAATATTCCGGTGCTTTCGGCTGCCATGGATACGGTCACTGAATCCGCAGCTGCTATCGCGCTGGCACAGGAAGGTGGTATCGGTGTTATTCATAAAAACATGACACCGGTTGAGCAGGCAGCAGAAGTGCGCCGGGTTAAACGCTTTGAAGCGGGCGTGGTGCAGGAACCGTTGACCGTGGGCCCGGATACTACGCTGGAGCAGGTGCTCAAACTTGCTGCAGAGAACAATTTTTCCGGCTTCCCTGTGCAGGATGCGGACGGCAAGGTGTGCGGTATCGTGACCAATCGCGACATCCGCTTTGAGCGTGATCCGCGCAAGAAAGTATCAGAAATGATGACGCCCAGAGACAGACTGGTGGTTGTGGCACACGGCGTGGAACTGGATGCCTGTAAGGAACTGTTCCGCCAGCACCGTATTGAAAAATTGCCGGTGGTTGATGATGCCGGTTATTTGAAAGGTATGATTACCGTGCGCGATATCGAAAAGTCGAAAGCTTTTCCGAATGCGGTACGCGATGATCTGGGCCGCTTGCTGGCTGCTGCTGCAATTGGTGTGGGTGACAAGGAGCTGGCGCGTTTTGAGGCGCTCTATGCAGCCGGCGTGGATGCTGTGGTTGTGGATACAGCGCATGGTCACTCCCGCGGTGTTATTGAGCAGGTGCGCGAGCTGAAAAACAAATACGGTGATAATATTCAGATTATCGGCGGCAATATTGCCACGGCCGATGCGGTGCGTGATCTGGTTGATGCGGGCGCCGATGCGGTGAAGGTGGGTATCGGACCGGGTTCGATCTGTACCACACGTATGGTTGCCGGTGTTGGTGTGCCGCAGTTAACTGCGATCATGCAGTGCGCCGATGCAGGTCGTGCTGCCGGTGTGCCGGTGATTGCTGATGGTGGTATGAAGTTCTCCGGTGATTTTGCCAAGGCCATGGCGGCCGGTGCCTCAACCTGTATGTTCGGCTCGATGTTTGCCGGAACCGAGGAGGCACCCGGCTCGAAGATCCTGTATCAGGGGCGCACCTACAAGGCTTACCGCGGCATGGGCTCAATCGGTGCCATGCAGCAGGGCAGCAAGGATCGCTATTTCCAGGGTGATGTGGATGAAGCGATGAAATTGGTGCCTGAAGGTATTGAAGGGCGCGTCTCCTATAAAGGGCCGCTGGGCGATATTCTGCATCAGCTGGTTGGTGGCCTGCGTGCGGCCATGGGTTATACCGGTGCGGCCTCAATCATTGAGCTGCACGAGCGTGCGCGCTTTGTGCGTATTACCGGTGCCGGTCTGCGTGAGTCGCATGTGCATGATGTAACGATTACTGAAGAAGCGCCGAATTATCGCGTCGATCATTGAAGCACAGGTATTGGAGCGTAGGGCGAAACAGACCTTGCGCTCCAACGCTTTTTCACAGGCTTCTGCCTCCTCACTCTGATCTCTGATAACACCCAAGGAATTTTACAATATGGACAAGATACTCATTCTCGATTTTGGATCGCAGTACACGCAGTTGATAGCACGGCGTGTGCGTGAAGCCGGCGTGTTCAGTGAACTGCATCCGTGGGACATGGCTGCTGAAGCGATTCGTGCGTTTCAGCCCTCCGGCATCATCCTCTCCGGCGGCCCAAACTCGGTGTATGATGAACAGACGCCAATTGCCGCACAGGTCGTGTTTGAGTTGGGTGTGCCGGTGCTGGGCATCTGTTACGGCATGCAGACCATGGCCGCTCAGCTGGGTGGTACCGTGGAAACCGGGCATGTGCGTGAATTCGGCTATGCCGAGGTGGTTACCTCCGGCAACTCCGCGCTGCTCAGTGGTATTGAAGACAAGGAGTGCGGCGGTCTGGAAGTATGGATGAGCCATGGCGACAAGGTCACCATGTTGCCCGATGGTTTTCATGTCATCTGCAGTAATGACTCTACCCCGATTGCCGGCATGGCCGATGAATCGCGTCACTTTTACGCACTGCAGTTCCATCCGGAAGTAACGCATACGCATCAGGGTAAGGCGATCCTCTCCCGCTTTGTGCATCAGATCTGTGGCTGCGGTGCAGCGTGGACAATGCCGAATTATATTGATGAAGCTGTAGCCCATATACGCGAGCAGGTAGGCGAGGAAGAGGTGATTCTGGGGCTCTCCGGCGGTGTGGATTCATCGGTTGCGGCAGCTCTGCTACACCGTGCAATCGGTAAGCAGCTGACCTGCGTATTTGTGGATAACGGACTGCTGCGCCTGCATGAAGCGGAGCAGGTGATGCAGACCTTCGCTGACAACCTCGGCGTCAAGGTGATTCATGTCGATGCAGGGGATGAGTTTCTCAAACATCTGGCCGGGGTGAGCGATCCCGAGGCCAAGCGCAAGATTATCGGCCGTGAATTTGTCGAAGTGTTTCAGCAGGAGTCGGCGAAACTGCCGCAGGCGAAGTGGCTGGCGCAGGGTACGATCTATCCCGATGTTATTGAATCTGCCGGCTCCAAAACCAACAAGGCACATACGATCAAGAGTCATCATAATGTCGGCGGTCTGCCGGATACACTGCACCTGAAGCTGCTGGAGCCGCTGCGCGAGCTGTTCAAAGATGAGGTGCGTGAGCTGGGGGTTGCCCTTGGCCTGCCGCGCGAGATGGTCTATCGCCATCCGTTTCCGGGACCCGGTCTGGGTGTACGTATTCTCGGTGAAGTGAAGAAGGAGTATGCCGATCTGCTGCGCTATGCTGATGCAATTTTTATCGAAGAGTTGCATGCTTCAGGCTGGTATGAGAAGACTTCGCAGGCTTTTGTTGTCTTTCTGCCGGTCAAGTCGGTCGGTGTGATGGGCGATGGACGTACCTATGAGTGGGTGGTGGCATTGCGTGCCGTGCAGACACAGGATTTCATGACGGCACGCTGGGCCGAGTTGCCGCATGCGCTGTTGGGCAAGGTATCCAACCGCATCATCAATGAAGTGCGTGGTATAAACCGGGTGGTCTACGATGTCTCCGGCAAGCCGCCCGCCACCATTGAGTGGGAATAGAGTTGAATCAGATGATAGAAAACCATGTAGGGGGAACGATGAAAAAAACAATTATTGCATCGGTATGCGTAGCCATGCTGGCAGCCTGTTCACAGCCGGCTGAGGTCAAGCTGGATAATGATAAAGCGAAGCTCAGTTACGCGATCGGAATGGATATCGGTGCATCACTGCAGTCGCTGTCGACCGAATTCGATCGTGCTGTGCTGATAGCTGCAATCAATGACCGGCTCGACAGCAAAGAGCTCAAGCTCAAGGATGAAGAAGCGACAGCCGTAAAGCAGGCTTTCTTCAAGCTGCAGGCTGAAAAGCGTGTGGCCGAGCAGAAGGCACTGGCTGAAAAGAACAAGATTGATGGCGCGGCTTTCCTGGCTGAAAATGCCAAGAAACCGGGCGTAACAGTCACCGCAAGCGGTTTGCAGTATGAGGTGCTGACCGCAGCAGATGGCCCGAAACCGGCTGAAAGCGACAGCGTCAAGGTTCACTATCGCGGCACACTGCTCGATGGCACCGAATTCGACTCCTCCTACAAGCGTGGTCAGCCGATCACCTTCCCGCTCAATGGCGTAATCAGTGGCTGGACCGAAGGCGTGCAGCTGATGAATGTCGGCTCAAAGTACAAGTTCGTGATTCCGGCCGAGCTGGCTTATGGTGAGCGCGGTGCGGGTTCAACGATTGCGCCGAACAGCACACTGATATTCGAAGTGGAGTTGTTGGGGATTGAAGATCAGGCCAAGGCTGCAGTGGAATAAACTGAACTGTTAACAGGCTTTAAATGCAGGCCGGTACCCGTGAGGGTGCCGGCCTGCAGTCGTTTTGACCCTCTTCTGGCGAGATATTTGCTAGCCGGTAACAGATGGATGATCAGATGAGGTGCGCAATGCCATGGAAGATAAACAGGATATTCTTAACGCGGTAAGACCGCAGGCTGTACTCAAGCCGATGTCAGCGGAGGCAGCAGAGGCTGTACCCTACCACCTGCTGACGGGTGGTTATATCTGTATCAGGAGTTTCCCATTCAGGATTGGTCGGGAATCAAGAGTACGGATGGCTGACGGGCGGGAGAAGCTGTTTGAACGGCCAAAGCTGTGCGGGCGGGAGCCGAATAATGACCTCTACCTGATCGATACCGTGCACCCGTTGAATGTGTCGCGTGAACACTGTCAGATTGAGCGCAATGCCACCGGCTATCAACTGGTGGATCGGGTCAGCGCTTGCGGCTCGGGTATCAACGGCAGGCGTATGGGGGGACAGGATGCCGGTGGTCGCTGTGCACTTGTCGATGGCGATATCATTGCCGTAGGCTCTGATTCAACGCCATATCATTACCGCTTTATCACACTGGATCAGCCAAAATCGGGCTGATATGCACCCTGCGGGCAGCTGATTACGGATTTTTGTGGCATCCGTATTGTCCCTGCATGGCAACTGGACTAGAGTGATTTTTACTGTTGCTACAGCGAAGGGGGGGGGGAAGATGCGCGAGTTAGAACCTGAATCAGTCATAGCTGCATGCCGAGGGTCAAAGAGAGTTTTGTGTCTGGCCTGCCATGAATCGCATCGTTGATTTGCTGTTCTCCCTGATCCCGTTGGTTGCGACGGGAACGGCTGTGCTGCTGCTACTTATTTTTGCCTACTGGTTTCTGCTGGGGCGTCGCCCTGATCTGGCCAATGAACACAGGCTCTACCGTCAGCTAGCCATGTTCGGCCTGACTGCGGCCGGAGCTATAGCGATCTCTCTGGCCCTCCCTGTCAGTGAAAGCACGCGTAATCAGGTGATTGCCCTTATCGGTGTTCTGCTCTCCGGTCTTATTGCCTTTTCGTCCGCGACTATTGTTTCAAACCTGATGGCCGGACTGGTGCTTCACCTGAACAGGCCATTTCGCACGGGTGATTTTATACGTGTAGGCGAATACTTTGGCCGGGTGGTCGGACGCGGCCTGTTCAATACCGAGCTGCAAACCGAGCTCAGGGAGCTTGTCTACCTCTCTAATGCACACATGCTTTCGACCCCGGTTACGGTTGTCCGTTCATCAGGCACGATTATCACGGCTACGTTATCGCTGGGTTATGATGTTCATCATGCGCGCATCAAAGGGCTGCTACTTGAGGCTGCGCGAAATGCCGGTCTGGAAGAGCCATTCGTGAAAATTGTCGAGCTGGGTAACTACGCCATTACCTACCGTGTCAGTGGATTGCTTACCGAAGTCAAAGGTATGCTGACGTGCCGATCCCATCTGTTTGAATCGATCCTCGACGCCCTGCACGCTGCCGGTGTTGAGATTGTGTCACCGAGCTTCATGAACCAGCGTCGTCAGGACAATGATATGAAGATATTGCCGGTGATGGGAGACGATGAGCTACAGCCTGACACCCCCAGCTCAGAGGATATGGTGTTCGACAAGGCTGAGTGCGTATTCCGGTCGAACGTGACACCTGATTCCGCTGGAACGCGGCACCCCATTCCGATTGAAGTCGGCACCTGATTCCGGTGAAGTCGACACCC
>PFXI01000040.1:73774-86810 GCA_002791575.1 Zetaproteobacteria bacterium CG_4_9_14_3_um_filter_54_145
AGGGTGGCGATGCTGAGCAGGATGTGCCGTCAGATGTGAGCAAGCCGCCAGCCTGAATAGCACCGGGCCATGCTGGAGGGGAGTTATGCTGTCCGCGTGCTTAATAAAGCTGACCGGATCAGGGTTTCCAGTCCTCAATCAGATAATCATAACCCTGCTCGGCCAGAAAACGCTGGCGATTGACGGCGAATTTCAGCTCCTCGCTGTGATCGGAGACCAGGGTGTAGAAAAAGGCCGGCCCCCCCTGGGGGCGCAGGATGCGCCCGAGCCGCTGCGCCTCTTCCTGACGCGAACCGAAGGCACCGGAGATCTGGATGGCGATAGAGGCATCGGGCAGGTCAATGGCGTAATTGGCGACTTTGGAGACCACCAGCAGACGCAGATCACCGGCGCGGAATGCGGCATATAAGCGCTCCCGTTCGCCCGAGCTCATGCGTCCGCTGATCAGTGGTGCGCCCAGATGAGCGGCGATGCGCTCCAGCTGCTTGATATACTGGCCGATCACCAGAATACCCTGACCGGCATGTTTTTTAATCAGGGCTGTGGCGACCAGATCCTTGATGCTGTTTTCAGCGGCGATACGATAGGATTTGCGGGCATCATCGGCTGTGGCATGGGCCATCTGGTCATGCTGCGACATCGGTATGCGGATCTCGATACAGTGGGCCTTGGCAATGTGGCCTGACTGTTCCAGCTGGCGCCAGGGCAGATCAAAGCGTTTGGGGCCGATCAGTGAGAATACATCCCTCTCCAGACCATCCTCCCGGATCAGCGTGGCGGTCAGCCCCAGCCTGCGGCGTGCCTGAATCTCCGATACAGCCCGGAATACCGGTGCCGGCAGCACATGCACCTCATCAAAAATAATCAGTCCCCACTCATGTTTGGTGATCAGCTCTATATGCGGCATATCGCCGCCTTGCTCCGGCCTGTAGGTGAGCATCTGGTAGGTGGCAATGGTGATCGGCTGAATCTCCTTGCGTAAGCCTGTGTATTCGCCGAGATCCTTTGCATCCACTTGTGTTTTATCGAGCAGTTCAGCCCGCCACTGATGGGCTGCCGCCGTGTTCGGGGTGATGATCAGCGTCTGCATGCCAATGCGTGCCATGGTGGCCATGCCGACCAGCGTTTTACCCGCCCCGCAGGCCAGCACAACCACACCATGGCTGCCCGAGGCGACAAAGGCATCAACAGCCTGCTGCTGGTAATCGCGCAGGGCAAACGGGCGCTGATCGCTCAGTGCATGCTCGCGCAGGGCAAGCTCGAACACCGGTGTATCGTTAAAGCCGGCCTGATCATCGACCGGAAAGCCCAGTGTGATCAGTGCATGTTTGAGGCTGCCCCGGGTTACCGGATCAATCAGGAAAACATCATCGGCCGGCTGCTGTTTGAGCAGGGCGGTGACGGTTTTTTCACGGGCGATGCGGGCGGCAATAAAGGCATCAGTGACAGTCAGGCGCAGGGTGGACTCATCATCCTTTGTCAGTATCAGTTGCCCGTAGCGGGCATAGGTACGACGCATCTCCTCCAGTACATTCTCAGGTATACTGTATTTGCTGAAACGATGCAGGGCGGCTTCTGCCTGCTGCAGCGTATGGCCGGCAGCAGCTGCATTCCACAGGCTTAACGGGTGCAGTCGATAGCTGTGAATATGCTCGGGCGATTTTTCCAGTTCTGCAAACGGGGCGATGGCATCACGCGCCGCGGCAAATTGCGGGTTATGCGTCTCCAGCAGCAGCGAGTGATCACCCTGTACAATTAACGGGCGTTCCGGGTGATAGCTCACAGTTGATCCAGCCCTGTCTCTGTGATCTCATCGATCTCCAGCTGGCGCAGGCGCAACAGATGCCTGGGCTCCAGTGCGATGATGCTGCTTCCCCACAGATAGCCCTGCCTGCTCCTGCGGGTCGGGCGTACCTCTATTCTACCGTAGTAATCATCCGTGATGCAGGCAAACAGCTGTTTGGGTTTGCTGCTGCGCGCCTTCTGATAGCAGATCTCCAGCCAGCGGCCTGCTCTGTCGGCATGCATCTCCATCCATGCCTTGATCGAGGCCGTGCCGCTGATCCACTGCACCGGTTTGATCAATGTCTCCAGCATGATGCCGCTTTCGGCGCATGTTCTGATAAAGGCAAGCGCATCGGCAGATGTATCCAGCAACAGGATTTCAGGCTTGTCGCTGAACGGCTGGGAGAAGGGGAATCCGGTTTTCTGCAGGTGATGGATGGCGGAGGGCTCATTTAACACGACCACCAGCGAAGTGGCGGCAACAGATGCCACAGCCTGCTGTGCGAGTTGCTTGTCAAACAGATAGGCAATGGCCTGCGGCAGTGGCGACTGCACGCATTCGAGCAGGGCTCTGGTGGCTTGCAGGGCGGTTTTGTCGGCTCCCATACGCTGGATAGCTTTCAGATCCAGTTGCAGGGTGATCATCTGCTCGATAGCGGTGATGTTGCAACAGGTTGTCAGTTTGGCGAGTACACTATGATGGCAATCCGGTGGCAGCAGGATCTCGCCCGAGGCGGAGATAAAGCCGCAGCTTTTGGCATCCTTGTCGGCCCCATGCCAGCCGGGGGCAGGGAGTGTAACGGCTTGCTCAAGCAGTACCGTGCGCCACAGTGGTAACAGATAGATGCACTGCCTGTCGCTGCTCAGGTGATGCAGGGAGAGAGCATGATGGTCGGTGAACAGGCTCATCCAGTGTGCGCCGACCAGCTTGGCATGCGATTGCATACGCAGCCACTCCACCACCTCATCCAGATTCAGCCAGCAATCGACTGGTAGATCGGCCAGCAGATCCATGGCGTCATGCTCTTCTGCCCTGCTCCAGCGCTCCCAGCCGTGAATGGCGGCATAGATGGCTGCACGCATACGTTTCGACCATGCCGGCCAGTTGATGCATGCCGGTTGCAGCAGCCCCTCATGGCGAGCGAGCAGGCCGGTGCCCTGCATGGTGGTGATCAACGACGTTATCATGTCGTGATCACTGCTGCCCAGCACAGTGGCGATCTTCCTGATCTCATTTTTGCGCAAGACCTGCTGCTGCGTGACCCCGACCGGTAAAAAATGCAACACGACCCACAAGCGCCATATCTGCTGATCCATGGACCATGCGGAGCACTGCCCGGGTGTGCAGGCATCGGCCGGTTGTGGTTTCAGGCTCTCCGGTGTACCCATCTACAGCGTGGTAGCGACTTGATGCGAATCAGCAAGTCCTGCAACGCCGCCGATCAGTCTGCGACAAGCGCGGCAGGGCATGGTTTCAGTGTCGCTGCTATCACGCGCCTACTACATCAAGGCAGCGCGGGCAGAGCTCACTGTGCAGGGCATGGGTCGGATCAGCCGGTGTGCCGACATTCCAGCAGCGCGGGCACTTGATGCCGTCGGCGGCCCTGACTGTGATGGCATCACCCGCTTCAACCTTGGCGACGATGAACAGCTGTTCCCAGCTTTCACCGACGCTTGCGGCAAAGGCATCATCCAGTCCAGGCACGGTGATTGCTGCTGCAACCGAGGAGCCGATCACCTTATCCTTTTTGGCCAGATCGAAGGCGGTATGCACCTGTTCGCGCAGGGCAAAAAAGCGATCCCATGCGGCCTCGTCAAAGCGGGTCTCAGCAACCGGCTTGAATGACTGCAGGTGAATGCTCTTTCCATCGGAGCCGGGCAGGTGATCCCAGACCTCTTCAGCCGTAAACGGCAGCAGTGGCGCAATCAGGCGGGTCAGCGTATCGGCCAGATCGTAGAGTGTGGCGCGGGCCGAGCGACGACGGGCGGAATCGGCCCCGTCGCAGTACAGCCGATCCTTGATCATATCCAGATAGAAGCCGCCCAGATCAACGGAGCAGAAGTTGTGGATCTCCTGATGAATACGATGGAACTGGTAGCCTTCATTGCAGGCGTGTACATGCCGCTCCAGTCGCGACAAGCGATGCATCGCCCACTGATCCAGCGGCGTACGCTCACTAAGCGCTACTGCATCGCGCGCAGGGTCAAAGCCGTCCACATTGCCGAGCAGGAAGCGGATGGTATTGCGGATGCGGCGATAGGCTTCAGCCAGCTGTTTAATGATTTCATCGGAGATGCGGATGTCGGCAGAATAATCTGACGAGGCAATCCACAGGCGCAGGATATCCGCGCCCATCTGCTCGATGATCTTCTGCGGTGCAATGACATTACCCTTCGACTTGGACATCTTGTTACCGTTCTTGTCCACGACAAAGCCGTGTGTCAGTACGCCCTTGAACGGGGCGCGGCCACGTGTGCCGACACTCTCCAGCAGTGAAGACTGGAACCAACCGCGATGCTGATCGGATCCTTCCAGATAGAGATCGGCGGGGCTGGCCAGATCATCACGCTGTTCCAGTACGCAGGCATGTGTGCTGCCGGAATCGAACCAGACATCGAGAATATCGGTCTCCCGCTCGAAGGCACTGCCGCCGCAATCCGGGCAGGTAGCGCCATCAGGCAGGAAGTGGGCTGCATCATGGGCAAACCAGATGTCGGCGCCGCCAAGCTCCACCGCTTTGGCGATACCTTCCACCACTGCCGGCGTGGTCACCTTGTGCGAGCCGCAGGCTTCGCAGCGGATGGCGGTAATCGGTACACCCCAGTTACGCTGACGCGATACGCACCAGTCGGGGCGCTGCTCGACCATGGTACGGATGCGGTTCTCGCCCCATTCCGGTGTCCATGTTGTCTGCTTGATCGCAGCCAGCGCCTTGTCGCGCAGGTTGTTGGTCTCCATGGAGATAAACCACTGCGGTGTGGCACGGAAGATCAGCGGTTTATGGCAACGCCAGCAGTGCGGGTAGGCGTGTTTGATTTCAGATGTCTCCAGCAGGGCACCGCAGCTCTGCAGGTGCTCGACCATGATGGCATTGGCCTGATAGACGTGACGCCCCTCAACAACCGGGGTGCCGGCTTCAAACAGGCCGGTACTGCCGACCGGATTAAAGGCGGGCAGGCCGTATTTCAGACCGATTTGATAATCTTCCTGGCCGTGGCCGGGCGCGGTATGCACGGCACCCGTACCGGCTTCCAGTGTCACATGCGTGCCAACCAGAATGGGTGCGTCCTGCTCCAGATAGGGGTGACGAAAGCGGCGGCGATCGAGTTTTTCGCCGCTGAAGCGGGCAATAACATCGCCCTCGGCGCCGATGGCTGAAAGCACGCCTGCACGCAGATCTTCAGCCAGGATCAGGATCTCACCGGCTTTGAGGTTGGCATTGTTGCCGGCACTGCTGACTCTGACTGCCGAATATTCGATGACGGGGCCGACCGATACAGCCAGATTGGCCGGGATGGTCCATGGCGTTGTGGTCCAGATGACGATAGAGACATCACCGCTGAGGGCCGCATCAATATCGCTCAAATCTTCGCCGGCGGCGAATTTCACATAGATCGAATGCGAGGTGTGGTCTTCATGCTCCACTTCCGCTTCGGCCAGTGCTGTGGCGCAGGAGACGCACCAGTGTACCGGTTTGGCTCCCTTGAACAGGCCGCCATTCTCCAGAAAACGACCGATCTCGCGCACGGTATTGGCTTCGAAGCGGTAGTCCATGGTCACATAGGGATGATCCCAGTCGCCGATCACGCCCAGGCGTTTGAACTCTTCGCGCTGCACATCGATCTGGCCTTTGGCATAGTCACGGCAGGCACTGCGGAATTCAGCATCGCTGATATCTTCCTTCTTCTGCTTCTTCTTTTTGAACTGCTCCTCAACCTTCAGCTCGATCGGCAGGCCGTGACAGTCCCAGCCGGGCACGTAGGGGGCATCAAAGCCGAGCATGGAACGTGAACGAATCACGATGTCTTTGAGCACCTTGTTGAGTGCGTGACCGATATGAATGCTGCCGTTGGCATAGGGCGGGCCGTCATGCAGGATGAATTTCGGCGCACCTTTGCGTGCCTCGCGCAGTTGCGCGTAAATGTCCTGTTCAGTCCAGGCCGCCAGCCGCTTCGGCTCGCTCTGCGGCAAACCTGCGCGCATCGGGAAATCGGTTTTCGGCAGGAAAACGGTTGGTCGGTAATCAAACTTGTCTGATTGTGCGGTATCGTTGGCCACAGTCATACTCCAGATCATCATGTCAAAGGTCGCGCATGATAGGCAAAAGATGGCCGTTTGTCGTCAGATGTTGTTGAAGGGAGTGATTTTACGCTTTGGGCGTGCCAATGGAGGTGGCGGTCAGGGCATGACTGCGTAGATGCCGGGGGCATTGCGCAGGTACGATTTGTAATCCATCCCGCAGCCGAAGAGATAGCGATCGGCAACAGAGAAGCCGGCAAAGTCAGGGCTGATGTCGATCTTGCGGGCGGCTGCCTTGTCGAGCAGTACCGATGTCAGTACCTGCGCAGCCTTTGCCTGATAACAGAATGCCACGATCGCCTGCATGGTGTAGCCCTGATCGAGAATATCATCGACAATCAGTATGTTGCGCCCGGCCAGATTCTCCGGTTTTCGGCCCAGCCAGACGATATCGCCACCATGAGTCCGGTTTTGATAGCGGCTGACATGGATATAGTCCACCTGCAGCGGGAAGTGCAGGCGGGTAAGCAGCTTGCCGCAGGTGACAAGGCCGCCGATCATGGCACAGAGGATGAGAGGATTTGATCCTGCAAGACGGGCGGTGATTTCAGCGGCCATGCGATCCAGCGATTGCTCTACTTCCGCTTGCGAATAGATCAGCTCGGCGTTCGCTTCAATAAGCCTGATCTCTTCAAGTTGCTGCTGCATCAGCTTCTGCCTCCGTTGAAAACAGCGATGTGAATGCAAATTTGTCACCATCAAACAGCCCCTGATCGCTCAACTTGAGGCTGGGAATCACCAGCAGGGCCATGAAGGAGAGGGTCATAAACGGCGCATGCATGGGGCAGCCGAGCTGACGGACGAAGCGGTTGATTTCGGCATAGCGCTGTGCAAGTTGATAACCATCCAGATCGCTCATCAGGCCTGCGATGGGTAGCGGTAGAAGTATCAGCTCATCCTCGCATACGGCACATATACCGCCCTGTTCGGTGATGAGCAGATTGACCGCCCGGCAGATCTGCGCATCGGTTGTGCCGACGGCAATGATATTGTGAGAGTCGTGCGCAACACTTGAGGCGATGGCGCCTCGCTGTAGTCCGAAACCTCTGATAAATGCGGTGGCAGGGGTGGCATCACGATAGCGGTTGATGACGGCGATTTTAAGCAGGTCACGACCGGTATCGGCGATCACCGCATTACCCGCAATGCGCGCTGTGGCGATAGCGCTGCCGGTCACCAACTGACTTTCCGCAGCCTCGATCACCCGGATGGAATTACCTTCGGCTTGCACGCGGAAATCGGCCGGGGTTTTGGCT
This sequence comes from Zetaproteobacteria bacterium CG_4_9_14_3_um_filter_54_145, assembly GCA_002791575.1. Lineage (GTDB taxonomy): Bacteria > Pseudomonadota > Zetaproteobacteria > Mariprofundales > Mariprofundaceae > Mariprofundus. The sequence continues at coordinate 81,116 of PFXI01000040.1, forward strand.
CCGGTGTCAAAGCGATTGATCGGCAGCGGGTGGTAGCGGGGGATCAGGGTGCGGCCATGCTCGGCAACCATGATGCCGTCGATCCAGGTGGAGTGGATATGAAAATCATTCAGGTTATCCACCAGCAGAAAGTCAGCCGCATCCCCCGGCTGCAGCATGCCGACATCCAGCTTGTAATGACGCACGGGATTGAGGCTTGCGCAACGCAGGACGGAGAGCGGATCATAACCCAGTTTGATGGCTCTGCTGACCAGCAGATTGATATGGCCGCGCAGGAGATCATCAGGGTGCAGATCATCGCTACAGAGCATGCAGCGTCCAGGGTGCTCCATGATCAATGGGGCCAGAGCTGCGAAATTTTTAGCGGCTGAGCCTTCCCGTATCAGGATATGCATGCCAAGGGCGATCTTCTCGCGAGCCTCTTCGATGGTGGTACACTCATGGTCGGTGCTGATGCCGGCCTGTGCATATGCCGCAGCTGCCTCTTTATGCACTCCCGGTGCATGACCGTCGACCGGCTTGTGATGCTGCAGCGCCAGCCGGATTTTTTCCATGACATCATCATCACCTGCAAGCACACCCGGATAATTCATCATTTCGCTGAGGTAGTGAATATCCGCCTGCCGCAGCAGCAGGGCAATATCATTGGCATGCAGTGCTGCACCGGCAGTTTCAAAACCGGTTGCCGGCACGCAAGACGGGGCACCGAAATAAAACTTCAACGGTACCTGTCTGCCGTTTGCGATCATATAGCGTATGCCCTCCACGCCCAGCACATTGGCAATTTCATGCGGGTCGGAAACGGTGGCGATTGTGCCGTGGACAGAGGCCAGACGGGCAAATTCGGATGGCGGCAGCATGGAGCTTTCGATATGGATATGGGCATCAACCAGCCCCGGCACGATGTATCGATCGGGTGCGCTGTCGCTATGGCTGACAGCAATGATACGACCGTCGCGCATCTCGATGCTGCCCGGAAATATCCGGCCTGCGACCAGATCGACCACCTGACCCCTGATGATCTGATGTTGGCGGCTCTTGCTGCTCTGTTTCATGCCTGCACCCTCCGTGCGTGCAATATAGTAGCAGATCAAACAGGAGCGGGCCATCTGCATGGGTGAAGGCCGCCGGCAACCTGGCATCGCTGAATAACAGCAGCAGAATAGTGTCAAATATGCTATGCTGGCAGGGCATGTCGATGTTGGGCATGGCCGCAGAAAATGTCTGTTCAGACAAGGAGATAAGGAGATGGGCAACAGGCCGGATTACATCCGCTGGTTTGATGAGATCAGTCTTGCAGATGTGCCTGAGGTGGGCGGCAAGAATGCCAGCCTCGGCGAGATGTATCAGCACCTCTCATCCGCCGGCGTGCGCGTGCCCAACGGCTTTGCCATTACGGCCACTGCATATCGGGATGCGCTGAGCCATGCAGGCGCCTGGCAGGCGCTGCACGAACTGCTCGATGGGCTGGATCCCGATGATGTCGGGGAGCTGCAGCTGCGCGGCAGTAAGGCCAGGGCGATTGTCTACGCATGTGAGTTGCCTGGCGCACTGCGCGCCGAGATCGTAGCCGCCTATGCAACATTGAAGGCCGAATACGGCGAGAATCTGTCGCTGGCCGTGCGCTCATCGGCAACAGCGGAAGATTCTCCCGAGGCTTCGTTTGCCGGCCAGAATGAATCCTTCCTGAATATCAGCGGTGAAGAGGCCCTGATTGAGGCGTACAAAAGCTGCCTGGCGTCCAATTTTACCGACCGCTCGATCCACTATAAATATGACAACGGTTTTGACTGGTCGAAGGTCTATCTCTCCGTGGTGGTCATGAAGATGGTGCGCAGCGACATCGGCACTAGCGGTGTGATGTTTTCGCTGGATACCGAAACGGGTTTCCATGATGTGGTGTTTATCAATGCCGCCTGGGGTCTGGGTGAAAATATTGTGCAGGGAGTGATCGATCCGGACAGTTTTTACGTGCATAAGCCGACGTTTCTTGAGGGATATCGTAGCGTGCTCAAGCGGCGGCTGGGCAGTAAAAAGCAAAAGATGGTGTATATCGATGCTGCCGGTGGTGTGGTGAGCGGTCATATCGGCAATGTGGATACCGACTCAGCGGAGCAGGGCCGATTCTGTATTACGGATGCGGATGTCCTGACGCTGGCCGATTATGCCATCAAGGTTGAAGCGCACTATACCGCTCAGGCCGGGGTATCCAGACCCATGGATATGGAGTGGGCTAAAGACGGTCTGGATGGGTGCCTCTATATGGTGCAGGCACGACCGGAGACGGTCGCGTCGCACCGACAGGTTAATATGCTGGAGATTTATCACCTGCAGCAGCACGGCCCGGTGCTGGCCCGGGGCAGTGCTGTGGGTGAGCGCATCGGGGCAGGGCGAGTGCGGGTGATTGATGATGCCAGTCTGCTATCGACATTTCAGACCGGTGAAGTGCTGGTGGCCGATACCACCAGCCCCGACTGGGAGCCGGTGATGAAGCGGGCGGCAGCAATAGTCACCAACCGGGGCGGGCGCACCTGCCATGCAGCGATTGTGGCGCGGGAGCTAGGGGTGCCGGCTATTGTTGGCGTGGGTAATGCGACAGAGGCGCTGCCTGACGGGCAGGAGGTCACCATCTGCTGTGCCGAAGGCGAGCTCGGTGTTGTCTATGCCGGCGCACTGCCCTTTACCATTGAACAGACTGATCTGGGGGAGCTGGGCCATCCGCATACGCAGATCATGATGAATCTGGGTGACCCGGACAGGGCCTTCAGTTTTGCCTCGCTGCCGGTAGACGGGATCGGTCTGGCGCGCCTTGAATTCATTATCAACCAGTTTATCAAGGCCCACCCGATGGCGATCAGCCATCCCGAGAAACTGGATGAGATCACGCGCCGCCAGATCGCCGCCATGAGCGCGCCTTTTGACTCCCCGCAGGACTTTTTTATCCGTACCCTCTCCGAAGGCGTGGCAACGATTGCCGCCTCGGTTTACCCCAAACCCTGTATTGTGCGCATGTCCGACTTCAAGAGTAATGAGTACGCCACGCTGCTGGGCGGCAGCGTATTTGAGCCGCAGGAAGAGAATCCGATGATCGGCTTTCGGGGGGCCTCCCGTTATGTGCACCCGGCCTATGCCGATGGCTTTGCGCTGGAGTGTGCCGCGATGAAGCGGGTGCGCGATGAGATGGGCTTTGACAACGTCAAGCTGATGATCCCCTTCTGCCGCAGGGTAGAGGAGGGGGAGCAGGTACTGGCAGCCATGGCGGCACATGGTTTAACGCGCGGCGTAAACGGGCTGGAAGTCTATGTGATGTGCGAGATTCCCAATAATGTCATCCAGATCGATGCTTTTACCCGGCTGTTCGACGGCATATCCATCGGTTCCAATGATCTGACCCAGCTGACACTGGGGGTGGATCGCGATTCGGAGATCGTCGCCTTTGATTTTGATGAGCGGGATGCGGGTGTGCTGACCATGATCCGCATGGCAGTGGAGGGAGCCAGACGTAACGGCAGGCACTCCGGTATCTGTGGCCAGGCACCCTCGGATTACCCGGAAATGGCCGAATTTCTGATTGGTATCGGTATCGATTCGATCAGTCTGAACCCGGACACGGTGCTGGCATCGATACGGCATGTGCTGGCGGTGGAACAGCGTTTGCAGGCGCCCCAACAGGGAGGGGCTGATGATTGACGTTTGTGAGGCGGCTCTGCAGGGGTATGAGCAGCAGCGGGAGCAGTGGCATGGTGACCATCATGCATGGCTGGAGGATCTGAAACGCTGGCAGGCGTGTGAACAGAGAGTGGTGGGCATTATATTCGAGCTGGAAGCCGCCTTGCCCGCGCATCGCAACCGCCTGGATCGCTTCCGAAAGATGGTGATAGAGCATGAGCGTCTGCTTGAAGTGTATGCGCGTGGTTTTGCGCAGACCCGTGCGGATGTACTGGATGAGCAGTGCGACTCAGCCTTGGAGACGCTGCGCGCAGCCAGTGCTTCCCGTTGCAACGGTTGTGAGCCGCCGTGTTACGACGCTTTGCTGGCGATGCACACTCTGGCAGAGGTGCGCCACGCGGAAATGTCGCTGGAGCAGGTGCACCTGAAGGCGGAGCACGATGCGTCCAGGGAGCAACTGCGTGAGCTGGCCAACGGTCTGCTGGCTTGCCTGGACAGTCCCGGATCTACTGAATAAAGCCCTGATTGCACTCATCTTGATGATGTTTTTACTGGTTTTGCGCTTCGGGGTCATGCGCTTCGGGGTCAGGACTCGTATCGTGCATCGATTGGCCGAAGGGAATGCGCAAAGCGAGTCCTGCCCCCTATGGTGAAAGCCTGGCCCTTGCCTGGCCCTTGCCGCTTTAATAGGGACTCAACCTGACGCTTGAAGAGCCAATAAATATCCAGCAATCATTGACGACATAAAAGTAGATAGAAGAATTAGAGTAACTTCTGTTCTACTATGTCTAACGACTATTAGTGTTTTCGTAAGTAAGAATACTGAAAGGATAGTATATGCCGATAAAGTAGAGTTAAAACTTACCCCCATAAATTCAGCAAACATCCACATTGAAAATATTAACTCTGAATTGATCAAACAATATATACATAATACCGTAAAAAACATGGGGCCAAAAAAAAGCTTACGATATATAGGAAATGCAACCATAATTAGTAATATCAATTGTGAAATAACAAACCCCAGCCCAGTTGAGCTAATAAGCATACTTCTAATTGCGTCATACAATGGAGTTGCAGAAATCGGAAACACCATAAATATCAGATTTATTACCACAAACAACACTAATGGCACATACATTAAGTAATCTCTAGTCATTGTCCTAGCACCCTTCGCACTCCATTAATTATACTTTCGTGATACCAGATTTGATCAAACCAACTATTTGGGTCTACTTCAAAAGGAAGGAATTGATTAGTTGCACCAGGAATTGCTCCATCAATTTGGTTGTAGAGCAAATTACTTGGCCACCTCGCCCCCGCTGCGGTGATTTTTTGTGAGGGCGTCACCCACAAGCCATTTTCATCAATTGGTTTTACTTCATACACACCCCACTTTCTCCCATCCTTGTAATCGCCCGGATCAATACCCTGCACCATGGCTTTAACCGCTTTTCTCCCTCCATTGTTATAAGGAACATCAGTAGTCGTCCCTCCGTTCTCAGGAGAAAGAGTTGCATATTTCTTGCTCCCACCATTTGATGGCTCGCCGCTTTGCTCCTGTCCAGTCGCAGCCACATCACTAGAAATATAATCAATAGCAACTCTGGCAGTCATTGCAGCAGCGGCGGCAATGAAAGTATTCTTCAACGATTGACCAAGAGCTCTTCTAGCATCATCCGCACCGCCCTGCCAGTAGCCTGCCACATATGCTCCAGCCCATTGCCCGAACATGGCACTTGCAAAGCCTGTTGCTGCACCCGAAACAAACTTCGGGGTCAGGACTCGTTCTGCGCATTTTCATCGGCGGATTTGATGATACGACTCACCGTTGAATGGTGTAAGCAACAATACGTCGCAATCTCCTGCATGGTATATCCATGTTCCCTGTAAGCTTCCCGTATCCAGTCACCTCGCTCCCTGTCTGGCCGCGCAATGTCTGAAAGCGGAAGATGCCTCAGCAACTGCTTCCGCTTCGGAATCCCTACCGTTGCTCCGCTCCCTGCTGCCTGCAACCGACCTCTGA
>PFXI01000040.1:86819-87473 GCA_002791575.1 Zetaproteobacteria bacterium CG_4_9_14_3_um_filter_54_145
GCCAACATCAAGAAATGCAGGAGAAGAAACTTCACCCGCAGTTGCCAGATAGCTGCTCCACGGCCAGTCGCCAACATCCTTCACCATACCGGCGGCAACCGGGTTGCGAACGATGTATCGACTTAACTCAAGCAGGTAGGCATCTCTATCCACAACAATCGACTTGAACCGACCCTGAAACACATGCCCGACACGTCCATGTGTGCGATTGAATCGCTGGGTATAGATACCATTCAGTTGACGCATCCCGCGACTCAAATTCGAACGGGGTGTCTCTATCATCATTGAAATTCACATTTTGGTGGCACTTCATTTAATGAAACAAACTGAATAACACTTCCAGTATTACTGAAACAAAAATAACTACCAGCGTATGCAATAACCTCATCGCCAGCAGAAATAGACACCCCATATATATGACCATTAGTCAGGCTTTCAGGTTTTATTATCTCTAACAAACCCCTATTGCTTCCTCCAAACTCAATTCGATTCACATCAGCGCTACCATGAATTCTCCACACCGGTGTCCGATTATTATTTATAATCTTATACACTGTAACATCTAACCTGAATAATTCATAAACCTTTCAGGCGACCGATTAATATTGTTCACAAAATGGTTTAGTCTTATGCAATCGCCGTTATTTCGGCTCT
>PFXI01000044.1 GCA_002791575.1 Zetaproteobacteria bacterium CG_4_9_14_3_um_filter_54_145
CTCGTTGGCTTGCTTCGTCCGAAGCACGGGTTGCGGAACCACCATTATATCAATGGGTTAGGCGGGGCTCACCTCTTTTTATGAATTATTCAGGCTAAAAAGAGGCATACTATGCCCATGAGGAGTGTCCATGACCAAACGAAGAAAATACAGCGCAGAGTTTAAGCGCGAAGCTATAACCCTTACCTGTCAGCCAGGTGTTAGCTGTCGTCAAATTGCCCTGGAGATAGGAAAATCCGGGGACAGTTTACCTATTAATGATGAAAGACCTAAGTTGGCCAGGGAAGTGGCCGGTCAAACTGAACTGGAACGAATGGTCAAACCCCAAGCAGGGACACTGGCAACTGGTCGTACAGAGTCAGGTGACCTGTTTACAGGATAACCCTTCGAGTCACAGGCCAACCTGATTCACGGTTTCAGCTATTGGCGATCAGCTCGCGGTTGCTGCGAATCATCGCACGAATGGTTTTCACATAGGCCATGCCGCGTTCCGAGTAGGAGCGCAGGCCGTAGGCCAGACTTTCGGCGTCCAGTGGACGGCTCTGCACGCGCAGACTCTGGCGAATGCTGCGGAACTCGGCATAGGCGGCTGATGTATTGATATTCTGCATATAAGCGCGCACCGATGCTTCCATGCTGGCAAAGCGGCGCACCTCATGTGTCGCGCCCTTATTGCGCTGTTCGGGCACCAGGCCGCAACCCTTCTTGTAGCACCACTGACCATAATAATTATTGCCTTCACGGGCAAAGCGGGACTGACCCCAGGCTGACTCATTGGCGGCCTGCACCAGCGCCATCTCCAGCGGCACTTCATCCACCCTGGCCAGCAGCGCATGCCAGAATGCGCCATCCGGCTTGTTACCGGTCAGCTCCACCTTGTAAATGGCTGCGACCTGCTTGATGCGCTGTAGCTCGGCGGATGACGGGCTGCGCAACTGACGCAGTGCGAAGATCTCCTCCCGCAGCGCGCGAATACGTTTGTTCTCCTGCACCACAGCCGGCTTGATAGCGGCAAAGAAATCCGCCTTTTTAGTCGCAACATCGACCGGCGGGGCAGACTGCTTCTGCACCAGCGTCGGTACCGGCCGCTGATCTGCATCCAGCAATGATGCGAACTGACCACCGAAACAGGCAGACAACAGCAGCGCAGCCAGCAGTGCAATGATTAAGGAATATTGTCGGGTCATATTCATAGGCAAAAGTATGGGTACGCTGACAGATCGGATCTGTGATCCCCGCTACATTGATCAAACAGCGACGGATGAGTGCAACCTGTTAGCCTCGGCTGCATGGATGACAGGAGAGACTCTTTTTTTGCACTCGGCCCCGAACAGGTCATCAAGGCTGTCGAGAGCACAGGCCTGCTGTGCGATGGGTTCCAGCTGGCGCTCAACTCGTATGAAAACCGCGTCTACCAGATCGGCATAGAAAACGGACCGTCGGTTGTGGCCAAGTTTTATCGGCCCAACCGCTGGAGTGATGCGGCCATTATTGAAGAGCATGATTTCACGCTGGAGCTGGCCGATCTCGATATCCCTGTTATTGCGCCGCTGATCCTTGCCGGTGAAACCCTGCACCATGACAGCGTATTCCGCCTGGCCCTCTATCCATGCCGTCCCGGTCGTGCCCCTGATCTGGAAGATCGTCAGCAGCTGCAGCAGCTGGGGCGCTATATGGCACGCATCCATGCACTCGGCGCCGAGCATGATTTCATCCACCGGCCGGAGCTGAATGTCGATACCTTTGGCGATGATTCATGCTCATTTCTGCTTGGACACGACTTTATTCCGCGTGAGCTGGAGTCCGCCTACAGCGACGTTGCCGAAGAGCTGCTGGATATGATCGAGCAGATATTCGATGAGGCATCACCGCAAAAGATACGTCTGCACGGCGACGGCCATCCGGGCAATATACTCTGGCATGACGGGGGACCGTTTATTGTCGATTTCGATGATGCCCGTACGGGCCCGGCCATTCAGGACCTGTGGATGTTTCTCTCCGGCGATAGGGAGCAGCAGACCTCGCTGCTGAATACGATACTCAATGCCTACACGCAGTTCCATCACTTTGACCGGCGCGAACTGATCCTCATTGAGCCGCTACGCGCCCTGCGCATCATGCATCATGCCGCCTGGCTGGCACAGCGCTGGGAGGACCCGGCCTTCAAAGTCGCCTTTCCGTGGTTCAACAGCCACCACTACTGGCAGGATCACCTGCAATCACTCAAGGAACAGCTCAGCGCCATACAGCAACCGCCCCTGCACTGGCTCTAGGAGCCTGTCGGCCTTAGGGCGATCGTAGCGAGCAGGTGGAAGAGCGAGTCAAAAATAGTATGATTTTGAGGAGCATAGTGGTGACTATGTGACGATGAATCAGAATATTTTGGGCCGCTATCCCTGCCGCGCAGTAGATTTCTCATAAGTCCGACAGACCCCTAGGCCGGCTGCCACGCCCCGCCGAGTGCCTTGTAGAGCTGCGCCAGTGTGGTCAGTACCCGCGTTTCACTGCTGACAACATTGTTGCGTGTAGTGATCAGCGCCCGTTCGGCATCCAGCATCAGCAAGAAGGTGTCCTGCCCGGCCTCGTAACGCAGGCGGGCAATTTCATAGGCATGCTTGCGCGAAGCTTCAGCGGCCCGCAACCGTTTCAGCGTCTGCCACTCGCTGGCATAGCGCATCAGTGCCGACTCGGCATCCTCCAGCGCCAGCAGTACGCTCTGCTCATAACGAGCCAGGGCTGCCTGCGTGTCGGCCTCGGCAATGTCCACACCTGCCGAGAGTGCACCGCCGGCAAACAGCGGCCAGTTAAGCAGTGCCCCGATCGAGCGGGTCAGCGTGGCTGGTGTAAACAGATCGGTAAATACCCGCGCACTGGAGCCGGCTGAGCCGGTCAGTGAAAAACTGGGAAACATATTGGCGCGCGCCACACCGATAGTGGCGGTCGCCGCTGCCAGTTCACGCTCGGCCTGTCGCACATCCGGACGCCGCTTGAGCATCTGCGAGCGCAGCCCTACCGGCACCCTGTCTGTCACCACCGGCAGAGGACGATCCTGCTTGAGGGTAGCCGCATAAAATTCGGGTGCCTGCCCGGTCAGTACCGAGATACGGTAGATACGCGCGGTGATCTCCGCTTGCAGGTTCGGTAAGCCTGCCTCGATATTTTCCCGCTCACCGCGTGCCTGCGACTGATCCATATCACTGGCCACACCCAGCTCCGCTCTGGCCTGCGCGATCTCTTCCACCTCTTTGAGCAGTTCGATATCACGCATGGTCATCTGCATCTGCCGCTGCAATCCGCGCAGTTCAAAATAGCTGACCGCCACTTCCGCCGTCAGCGACAGCATCAATGCCTGGCGCGCCGCCTGTGTACCCTCGATCTGCGCATCGGCCGCCTCCACAGACCTGCGGGTACGACCGAACAGATCCAGCTCCCAGCTGGCATCTAGTGCGGCGCTGAAGGTGCTGCGTGTACCGGTATTGGCGCCGAAACCTGTCTGCCGGCTGTAGCGGCTTCGGCTGGCCGAGCCGCCGGCATCGAGCGTCGGCAAATAGCCTGCTGCAACCTCACGCCGCAAACCTTTGGCCCGCTCGATATTGGCCAGAGCAACCGCCAGATCGCGATTTCCCTGCATGGTTTGCGTAATCAACCCGGCCAGCAACGGATCATTGAACTGCTGCCACCAGAGACTCCCCTCGGCCGGTTGCTTCCCCTCGCTTTTGATCATGCTTTCACTATGCCACTGCTCATTATGCTGAAAAACCGGCGGTTTGTAGTCCGGCCCCAGCGTACAACCGCTGATGGCCGCCAGCAGCGCCATGAGCAGCAGGCGACTCATATCCGCTCCTGATAGCGCGCAAGCTCGGCCTCGAGCTTACGCCCGGTGGCAAGTGGCGAGGAGGTATGGGCCGACCACAAGCGATAGATAGCCGGCACGATAAACAGGGTTAAAAAGGTGGTAACAAGCACGCCGGAGAGGATCACCGTGCCGATCACCAGCCGCGTTTCAGCACCGGCACCGGATGAGAGAATCAATGGCACAGCCCCCATGGCCGTGGTCAGTGCGGTCATGACAATCGGACGCAAACGCTTGCCGGCCGCCTCCAGAATGGCCGCACGAAACTCCAGCCCCTCATCACGCAGCTGATTGATAAACTCGACAATCAGAATGCCGTTCTTGGCGGCAATGCCGATCAGGATAATCAGCCCGATCTGGCTGTAGATATTCAGACTCATGCCGAACAGCCAGAGTGCAGCCAGAGCACCGGTAATCGCCAGCGGCACGGTGAGCATGATGATCAGTGGATGGATAAAGCTTTCGAACTGGCCGGCCAGCACCAGGAAAACCACCACCAGCGCCAGCGCAAACACCAGATACATCGATGAGCCGCTGTCGATAAAGTCCTGAGACGGCCCCTTGAAATCAATGGTGGCACCGGGCGGCAGCTCATCGCGCACCAGCCCCTCCAGATAGTTCAGCGCCTCGCCCAGCGAATAGCCATCGGCCAGATTCGCCTCCAGCGTAATGGCGCGCTGGCGATTATAGCGATTGAGTGTACTGCTATCGGCAAACTCATGGATCTCCACCAGATTGGAGAGCGGGATCAGCTGGCCGCTGCGGCCCGAGCGCACCCAGGTATTGGCGATATCCGACGGCTCCTGCTTCAGCGATTTCTCACTCTCCAGGATGACGTCATACTCCTTGCCGCGGTCAATAAAGGTGGTCACTTTGCGGGTACCCATCAGTGTTTCCAGCGTATGGTTGATCTCCGTCACCGATACACCGAGTGCATCGGCGCGATCGCGCAGCACCGTCAGCCCGATCTGCGGCTTGGTTTCATCATAATCATGATCGAGCCCGACCAGCCCCGGATTTTCAGCTGCCTTGGCCATGATGATATCGCGCCAGCGCGCCAGCTCCTCATAGGTGGGTCCGCCCAGCACAAACTGCACCGGCTTGACCTGACCGCCACCGAAGGCCTGACGCACGGTCGTGGAGACACGTACGCCCGGAATATCCGCCGTCAGTTTCTTGACCTGATCGAGGCAATACCAGATCGGCTTGCGGCCGGTTTTCCAGTGGCTGAGCACGACAATGCCGCGCGCATCGCTGAAGTTCGAGGAGGAGCCGAAGCTGCCGGGAGCGCGAATCAACAGGCGCTGGAACTCACCGGTTGCGGTAAACGGCATCAGGCGCCGCTCGATTTCATCCATATGCTCGCGCAAATAGCGATAAGAGACACCCTCGGGTCCCTTGATGGAAATATAGAAGACACCGCGATCCTCTTTCGGCGAAAATTCCTGCGGGATCTCACGTATCAACCAGACTGCGGCAACCAGCATCACCACAACCACCAGCAGCGCCAGCCACGCCCTGTTCAGCACACGCTCCAGATTGCGCAGGTAAGATCGCCGCAGTGTGTCGAAGCCGCGATCCATCGCCATGGCAAAACGGCTCTGTTTGCCGCTCTCATCCAGCAGCTTCGAAGCCATCATCGGTGCAATACTCAGCGCGGCAAAGCTGGAGAAGATCACCGCCGCAGCAATGGCAATGGCAAATTCACCGAACAGGCGACCGGTATCACCCTCCATAAAGGTGATCGGCACGAATACGGCAACCAGCACGGCCGTGGTGGCAATCACGGCAAAGCCGACCTGACGCGTGCCGCGAAAGGCCGCAACCAGCTTCGACTCGCCCATCTCGATGCGGCGGTGGATATTTTCGACCACGACAATCGCATCATCCACCACCAGTCCGATGGCCAGCACCAGCGCCAGCAGCGTCAGCAGGTTGATGGTGTAGCCGAAGGCATAGAGCACCGCGAATGTACCGATCAGCGAAATCGGCACCGTCACAGCCGGCACCAGCATGGCCCGCACATTGCCGAGAAACAGATAGATCACACCGACCACCAGCAGAATGGCGATGAGCAGGGTTTTGAATACTTCATTGATCGCACTGTCGATAAACACACTGGAGTCGTAGCTCTGCTCCATATGCATATGCGGCGGCAGCACCGCATTGACACGCGCCATCTCCTGCTTGCCAAGTGCGGCAACCGAGAGCGTATTGGCCTTGGACTGCTTGACGATACCGATACCGACCATGGCAATACCGTTGCCGCGCAAGGTGCTGCGCTCTTCGACAGGCGCGATCTCTACCCTGGCAAGATCACCGAGACGCACCAGATAACCATCATTACCTGCCTTGAGCACCAGACCGCGAAAGTCATCCACACTCTGGTAACTGCGCAGCATACGCACGGTAAAATCGCGTTTCTTCGATTCCAGCGTACCGGCCGGCAGCTCCACATTCTCCTGACGCAGGACCGCCTCGACATCGGTAACCGTCAGCCCGAAAGCGGCCAGTTTATTGCGATCCAGCCAGATACGCAGCGCCTGCTCCTTGGCGCCGCCGATCTGCACGCGTGCCACGCCGTCGAGGGCTGCGAAGCGGTCCTCCAGGTAGCGTTTGGCATAATCCGTCACAGCCATCGTCGACATGCCTTTGGCTGTCAGATGCACCCACATAATAACCTGATCATCGGCATCGGATTTGCGGATATCCGGGGCATCGGCGCCATCCGGCAAATCATCCATGATGCGCGAAACACGATCGCGGATGTCATTGGCTGCGGCATCAACGTTGCGATTGATGGTAAAGCGGATGGTTATTTTCGAGCGGCCATCGGTGCTTTGCGAGCTGATGGAGCGTATACCTTCAACACCGGCAATGCGCCCTTCAATCAGCTCGGTGACACGCGTCTCCACCACATTGGCAGCGGCACCCCGGTAATCCGTGCTGATGGAGATCACCGGCGGGTCGATATCCGGATATTCACGCAGCGGCAGATGGGTGAAAGAGAGTATGCCGAATACCACCAGCAGCAGGTTCAATACCAGTGCCAGCACCGGCCGGCGCACACTGGTATCAGAGAGCCACATAACACACGCCCTTTTGCGTCAAATCTGTATGCAACATTGCTTTACTGCTCTCCGTTCTGTGGCGGATACGAAGATTCGCGGATACGCTCCCATGTTTCACTGACAGTGACTGCCTGTCCGGGTTTGACAAAGCCCATGCCGCGCACCATCACCTGCTCGCCCGCAACCAGTCCGTGGACAATCTCCACCAGGCCATCTCGCCGCCGGCCGGTCTGCACGACTCTCTGCTCGACGACGCCATCTGCCCCCACCAGCGTCAGGTAGTGGGCCTTCTGCCGCTGGGTGATACTCTCCTCCGGCACCATCAGCGCCTCGCGCTCATGCTCCAGCAACACAACCCGCATCAGCATGCCCGGAATCAGCCGGCCATCCCTGTTATCGATGCGGGCACGCAGCAGAATAGAGCGTGTCAGCGGATCAATGCGCGAATCAATAACTGTCAGCGTGCCGGTGAACAGCTCACCCGCCCGCGCGCCGGTGGTTGCCTGAATCGCGGCACCGGCAGCAAGTCCCTGCAGGCTGGTTGACGGAATAGTGAAATCGACATTGATCGTATCGGCAGCATCCAGCGTGGTAATCAGCGTACCCGGTTGAATCAGCGCACCGGGACTGTCACGGCGAATACCCAGTTTGCCGTCAAACGGTGCCGTCAGCGTAAGCTCGGCAATGCGGGCCCTGATCTGGGCGATGCCGCTGGCGGTCACCGCGGCCAGTGTCTTGCGCTCATCCAGATCGCGTGTGGCAGCAGCCTTGCGGGCTAACAGCATTTCCAGCCGCTTGATCTCACGTTGATGCTCGGCCATCTGTGCTGTGGCGGCAACCAGCTGCGCCTGCTCTTCATCCTGATCCATGCGCGCGATCACATCGCCCTTGTGCACAAACTGGCCATCAGTGAAGCTGATCTCTTCCAGTCGACCGGCAAGCCTGGCAGTGATATTGACCGCTTCGCGCGCCTCCGCCGTACCGAGCGCTTCCACCCGATCATGCAGCGTCATGGCATAGGCCTTGAGCACCACCACCGGCTTGTTTGCTGTTTTTTTGCCAGTGTTGTCATGGCTGTCACAGCCGCCGATCAACAGAGCAGAGATGCAGCCCGATAGCAGAAGCAGTGAACGCAGTATCAATTTCATGGCGCCAACGTATCCCGTGTTATGTGACATGCAAGCCATGCTAACGGCTGTGCAGCAGCTACGATAGATACGAATGACTCAAATACCCACCTCCCTGACAAGCGTCACAGGGGCAATCCGCACGTTCAGACTGAGTTCAGCTAACCACACTACAATTGCGGTCTTGAAGCAGAATGATTCAAGGGTTGAACAGATACTAAAAGGAGTCTCCTATGAAAAAAGCAGTGATACTTGCAACGGCAACAGCACTGATGCTGGCCGGCGTTGCTATCAGCGAAGCTACAGCCGGCGCGGAAAGCAAGTGCAAAACGTGCCACACCTTCGACAAGGACGGAAAAAACAGAATGGGCCCCAACCTGTTCGGCATCGTGGGTAAAAAAGCCGGTAGTGTTGAAGATTACAGATACGGCACTTACCTGAAAGAGAGCGACTTTACCTGGAACGAGGAGAATCTGAAGGCATGGATTGAAGACTCCAAGACTGTGGCCAAAGCGGCAGGCAAAATAACCAAGATGCCGTCCCAGCATGTGGCTGACGCCCGTGCCGATGAAATCATCGCATTCCTGAAAACCGCCAAATAACCCGGCATGATCCCGGGCACGGGGGCAGCTAGCCCCTGTGCCCGGGCATGATTCAGTTTCATTTCATATTCAACTCCTATGGTGCGCCGCGCTAAAAAACGGCATCGCTTCGCGACCGTATCAAGGAGTTCATTCACATGAAAAAAATGATCATTACAGCCGCCTTGGCAGCGACCATGGCCTGCACAGCAACCGCAGCGCAGGCTCAGGATCCGTCCTACTACGCCGGCCTCGGCCTGGGCACCATCACCACTGATTACAAAGCCGCTGGCATCGACCAGAAAAAATCATCCGTAGGCGGTTATCTCAAGGCCGGTGCTGATTTCAATGACTATTTTGCAGCAGAGCTGCGCATCGGCATGACCGGCAAGAACAAAAAGAGCTATGCAGCAGGCAATACCCTCTCCTTCTCCAGCCCTCTCTTTGTTGCCTACCTTGCTAAAATCAAATACTCGGTCGCATCCGACCTCGATATGTACATGCTTGCCGGTGCCACCACCGCACGCATCAAGGGCCAATCGGTTACTGCAGGTGTTACCGCCACCCAGACCCAGACAAAAACCGGCTTGAGCCTGGGCGCTGGCTTCGACTACAAACTCGACAACCAGACCTCTGTTGGTGCCGAGTGGGTTCAGTATATGTTCCCGGTCAAACTGGGCACAGGCAGCGTATTTGCAGCCGGTTCCAAAGCAAGGATGTGGGGCATCACCGGCACCGCGACCTACCACTTCTAACACATACGCTCACGTCTGAACCATTGGCGTGAGCCTGCTGCAGCAGGCTTGCAGGGGGAGGCAACAGCCTCTCCCTGCTTTAAGCCATAGCGGATAATGCTGCTGCACAGTACGGCTCTCTGCGCTAGCATCCCGGCCATGGAAGATCGCATTATTGAACTGGAAACAAGAATGTCCTATCAGGACCATACCATCGGTGAGCTGAATGAGGTGGTCACCCGCCAACAAAAACAGATCGACAGGCTGGAAGCAGCAGTACAGCAGTTACGCAGTCATCTCAAGCAGCAGGGCTCATCAGGGCTGGCACGTCCGGATGAAGAGACACCACCACCCCATTACTGATCAATATGCATGACCGCGTCAGCAGTCATGCGCAAATCAGCCGGCAATATCAAACTGTTGCGCTGCAATGCCTGCACAAGGCGTATCTTCACGCTCCATACAACAACACGGCTCTGCATACGCTTTTGCGTCCGCATCAACAGATGCCCTTGCAGCAGGGCAATCGCATTAAAATCATGAGCAGCCATTGGTTGCAAAAATGGTTATTTCGACAATAACAGATTAAATTTGGTTAAGACGGAGTG
>PFXI01000052.1 GCA_002791575.1 Zetaproteobacteria bacterium CG_4_9_14_3_um_filter_54_145
TCGGCATTAAGAATCGAAGACTTAAAGCTGGATGGGATAATGATTATTTGGAAAAACTGCTAATGGGAAAGTAACAGTTTTAATGCGATTGCCCTGGGAGGAGGTGTAAACCATGGGCAGGCTGTCAGAACTCAAAGGGGTTGAAAAACCGGTCACGGAATGGCTCAGCAAAATGGGCTGGTCTTTCCAGAGCAATGAGGACCTGAAGGTTTACAACCGTCCTTTTTCCAACCCGGTCATTACGCAGATTTTGGTTGAAAAGGTTGCTGCGATTAATGGCGTCTCTACGGATGTGGCGGAAATCGCCGTAGATCAATTGTTGCAGCACCTGAATAATCCCAGCCCGATTATCGGTAACGAAAACTTTCTCGAAAAGCTGGTGAAAGGAATCACGCTGTCGGTGGAAGGTGAAGACAGGGATTTTCATTTTATCGACTTTGAGGACATCTGGCAGAACAGTTTGATTGTTACCAATCAGTATTGGGTACAGGGCTTCAAGATGGTGAAGACGGATATTGTTCTCTTGGTGAACGGTATTCCACTGGTGCCTATTGAGGCCAAGCAGCGGGCACGCAAGGGAACAAACTGGCTGGAGGGAGTAAAGCAGTTTTCCACGTATGATCAACGGGCGGACAAGCTGTTTATGTGTCATGGATTTGGGGTAGCCTGCAATGGGCGTATCACCAAATACGGCATTCCCGGCGCATCCTCGTCCTATTTTAATGAGTGGAAAAATACGGTGTTGGAAACGGGTCAAGCCAATCCGATTTTAGATCAGGATAATGACCTCTGCCGAACTTATCTGAATAATGAAGATGGGTTTCAACATTTTGATGTGGAACGATTGCCCAACGGGGACGTGCTGGAGCGCATGAAGCTGGGGATTGTCGGTCTGCTGCAACCGGCCCGTGTGTTGGACATCGTGAAGAACTTTCTGGTCTTTGAGCGAACGGACGGCAAAATCATCAAGAAGGTGGCTCGGTATCAGCAGCTTCGTGCTGCCAACAAGATTGTTCACCGGGTTGCCGAGTCCGATTTGAAGCAGGGGGTTATCTGGCACACCCAAGGATCAGGTAAAAGCCTGACCATGCTTTATACCGCCTATAAACTCCGCAACACGCCGGGGCTTAATGATCCGACGGTCTATATTGTGGTTGACCGCAAGGATCTTCGGGAACAGATCGGCGGCACCTTTGATGACTGTGATTTCCCCAATGCCCGACCGGTATATAACATTGGTGACTTGAAATATATCATTGATAAAGCTCCTGCGGGTGTGTTTATCACCACGGTGCAGAAGTTTCGTGAATTGGGAACCCGTCAGGACACTCGGGACAATATCATTATTCTGATTGATGAAGCCCATCGAACCCAGTACGGCGATTTTCAGATTGAGCTGCAGAATGTGCTTCCCAATGCCCGGCGTTTTGCTTTTACCGGTACGCCGATTCCCAAGACCCATCAGGAGTTCGGGATTAAGACCGATCAAGGCACTCATGAACACTATCTGGACAAGTACGGTATTCTGGATGCGATTGAAGATGGTACAACGGTTCCGATTCGCTACACCTTTGGCCCGCAGGAGTGGTTCCTTGATAAGGATAAGCTTAAGGCTGGTTATGACGAAATAACCGCAGATTTGACGGAGGATGAAAAAAGACTGGTAGAAAGACGGGTTCAGGCGTGGAAGGTCTTTTTGAAGCATAAAGACCGGATTGGAGTTCTGGCCAAAGATATTGCGGAGGATTTTAAGAGTGTGGTTGAGCCCCAGGGGTACAAAGCACAGGTTGTTGCCTGTGATAAAGAGGCCTGCGTTCTCTACTACAATGAGCTGTTGAAATATTTCGATCGTTCCGAGCTGACGATTATTTTCTCGACCGGCAACTATGATGAAGGTGAAAGGTACGAACTCTTCAAAGATCACTACAAAGAGGATAAAGAACGCCGTCAATTGATCGCCAACTTTAAAAAACGCATTACCCCCGATGAACAACGAGAAGGCAATAATCTTAAGGTCATTATCGTTTGCAACATGCTTTTAACCGGTTTTGATGCGCCGATTGAACAAACCATGTATCTGGACAGCCCGATCAGGGATCATAACCTGTTGCAGGCCGTCGCCCGAACGAACCGACCCTATGATGATAAGATCTCCAAGCTCTCCAAGGAATTTGGAAGGATCGTCGACTATGTGGGTGTCTTCGAAAACTACAAAGAAGCGCTGAATTATGATCCCGAGGATATTGGAGAATTTGAGGATGTTGAAAGCCTTGTCGATCAGTTTCCAAATGTGCTGGAAGCCGCCTTTGAGCCATTTAAAGATATCAAGCTTGAAGACACCTATGAATGCTCAATGGAGATTGTCCGAAAGCTCACAGAGTTGGATCAGGGCAAGTTTGAGCAGGACTACCGAGAAGTGCTCCAGTTGTGGGAGGCTATTTCCCCACATCCTAAACTTCGGGATCGTCGAGAAAAGTATCTGTGGCTCAACGAGATTTATGAGATTTACCTTGAAGAGTTCAAACGCCTTGACTTTGACTCTGAGATCTATGCGGCAAAAACCAGAAAATTGATTCAGGAAAGTGCCAGATTGATCGATTTTAAAGGTCACCTGCCTGAGGTAAAAATTGATTCAAATTATCTGAATGAACTTAAAGAGACGAAGCTCTCTCCATCTGATAAAGCAGAAAAGATTATTCGTGATATTGAAACCGTCATTCGAAGAAATGAGGCGAACAGTGCCGCCTATGTTGAGTTTCAGAACCGCCTGGATGAGCTCATTAAAAAGAAACAGGAAGAGAGTGAAGCGATTGAACAGCTTATTCTTGAGTTGGGTGAGCTTTACAGCGAGCTGGATGACATTGCAACGCTGCCGCAGAGAATGGGGTTTGAAGATAAGGGGACGTTTGAAATCTACACCTTTATTAAAAATGCTCGAACCAATGACTTTCATGAAGAACTAACCAGAGCGTTCGCGAAAGATGTTGTCGATTCGGTTATTCGCAAGAAGGTTTATATCGGCTGGCAGGATGTGGCGAAAGAAATTAATCGACTGCGCGTAAACATTGAAATCTTTGCCGCTGCTGACAACTACCAACAGCTGGCGATTGATGACGATGCCCAGCTTATGGATGCCATTATGCTGGGTGTTGTGAAAAACTTCGGGTTGAAATGATGATGATGCCGGAAAATCATACATTGCAAAAAAAGGATATAAAGCATGCCCGGATAAAGGTCTCTGAAGACGGGCATGTAAGGGTGCTGGTTCCCCATTCCTTTACGGATGATGATATTTCGGCGCTTCTGACTAAAAAATCCAAATGGATTGCCAAGCAACGATCCTTTTTTAACAAGAAGTCTCGTATTGAGTTGGCCCGGAACCAGTTGTTACTGTTCGGCAACCGGTATTCATATTTTTACGATGAAACGTATAGCCGCAAAATTGTGGTGGATCACAGCTTTAAGACCATCCGGGCCAAAAAGGATCTACTTGATCCTGCAGTTCAAAAGAAGTGGTACAAACACGAAGCCAGGAAGTACTTAGTTGCCAGAACTGAGGAATTAGCAGAAAGGCTGCACTTCAAGTACAAGGCCATTTATATAAGGGATCAAAGAACCAAACTGGGTAATTGTTCTGATGATCGGAATATTTCTTTAAACTGGAGGTTGGTTAAAGCACCCACATTGGTTTCTGACTACATCATAATCCATGAGCTTGTTCACACCAAGATAATGAACCATTCTGGAAAATTCTGGATGCTACTGAAGTCTTTATATCCAGATTACAAGGATGCCATGAATTGGCTTGATAAATATGGGAACAGCTTATGAAAAGAGGGTCTGGGCTCTTTTATGGAACTGGTGTGCATATAAAAAATCGGCTAACAAGGCGCTGCACTGGATGGAAATTCCGCTGCGCTCCATTCCCACCAGTGAGCTTGTCGTTAGGCTTCAAGAACGCAGAATTTTAATAAGGAATGAAGTTTGAGTATTGAATTCTTAGAGAATGATTTTGACAAGGTCAGCTATCTGGTCAATCTGTTGACTTCGAGGGCAACAGGTTTGGCGGCTGATACTCGGGAGTTTGAAACCTTACGTCATGAGCTATTAAGTAATTCTAGGATTTCACCTTTGATGCCTCAGTGGCTAAAGCAGCATCGGAATCTCGACACGTTTTGGGGATTTATAAAGCCTAAGTTCGGGACATACGCTGAGCGGAGAGCATATATATCAGAAGTCGACAAAATCGGCAGGAGAGCCGATTCGAACGCCGCTTTGCGGCGGCCCGCAGGATGGAGGGCAGGAGCCCGACGTCATCCCGCATTTGAATAACCAATCGCTGTCCATACACACCACTCGCTAAGCAAGAAGATCCGACAATGCCCCTCTCCAGCCCGCTTTCTATAAACAGTCTTTCTTTTCACTTCCGCCCGGCTAGCTTGTCGGCATGAAGCGAGCCTCCAAACTCAGTTATATTGTTCTGCTTATATCCGCCGTGCTGATGAGTGCCGGTTGTGAACAGCAGAAGCCGGAAAAAATTCAGTGGCAGTTGCCGCTGGAAGCACCGGCTGACCCGCATGCCGTGCAGTCGCATGTTACCGTGCCCGACTGGGCAACAGCGCGGCAGGGGGATGCGGATTTTGTCTGGTTGCAGAAATCCACTACGCATCTCGTGCACTCAAAACTGGCTTTGGGCGGCGCTATGGATGTGGAAAACTGGCATATTACCTTGCTGGGATTGGCATCCGGGTTACGGATCAAAAATAGTGCTTTTATTGACGATGAAAATATGCATAATCCCGCCGCGCTCGTTGAGATAAGCCGCAGCGGCAACGTGATTTACCGCGGTTGGTTGTATCAGGAGTTTCCGGAATTATTTGGTTTGGACGATCCGGAGTGGAAAGTATGGCTGAAAGGTATTACCCTTCGCGCCGCAGTCAAAACCGACGGTTAACAACAGGCTCCCTTAGCTCAGCTGGATAGAGCATCTGACTACGAATCAGAAGGCCGGGCGTTCGAATCGCTCAGGGAGCACCATATAAAACAAGGACTTAGCAGAAATGCTAGGTCCTTTTGTATTTTCGGCTGCGTTTACTTTTTAGTTTGGTGTACGAAGGAAAATGGTCGTACCCTTCATACGTGCAAGTTTCTTTAACCCGTAGTTGATCACAGACAGATAGCACCGACCCCGGGTTGCCGTGACCCGAATGGCTGGCAAAGAGAGATAGCCGGTCAGGGGCTTTTATTCAGACTGCCAGAGGGGAAATAATGTCTGCCGATAACAACCAGAAGAACACCGCCAAGAATCATCGAACCGGATAGTGTCAGGCGGTAGGTGAGTGGCTCAGATACAAAAATGACGCCACCAAGCGCTGCAATCACCGGAACCAGCAGTTGAACCACTGCAGCCTGGGTGGCAGAAAGCCCGGCAAGTGCGACATACCATATCGCGTAACCGATACCCGATGCGATGCCACCGGATAACAGGGCCAGTATGACGCCTTGAATGGAGAGGTGCATATGCTGAATGGTAAAGAGAGTCAGCATAACAACAAACGGGATCGTGCGTGAGAAATTATAGGTGGTATCCGCGAGCGGGTTGAGCGAATTTCGGCCTTTAAGCGTATAAATGCCCCAGGCAATGCCGGATAGAGCCATAAGCAGAAAGCCCGTGTGACTGAAGGTGTGGGTTGACCCGGGCAAGATCAGGAACAAAAAGCCGGCAAAGGCAAGTGACAGACCTGCCCATTCTGTTGCGTGCATTCGATTCCCCGATATCAGGGAGAGCAAAATCATGGTTAGCTGGACAGAGCCAAACAAAACGAGTGCGCCGGTTGCTGTATCCAGTGAAATATAGGCAAAAGAAAATGCCGCGGCATAGATAAACAGCAGAAAAGCTGCCATCCAGCTGCCGTTGCATGGTGCACTGTTTGTATTGCTGCGCAGTTTCAACATGAGCAGTAGAACGATGCTGCCGGATAGCAGGCGTATAACAGTGAATCCAGCGGCATCAATCAACTCCCCGTCCAGTGCTAAACGGCACAAGATGGAGTTTGCAGCGAAGGCAATCAAAGATATCCCGGTAAACAGGAATGTTTTTGCTGCCAATCGACGTGAACAGGTCATCTTTTTAAATCTCATGCGCACGCATATATTCTCCACTGCCCGCTTGGTCCGGAGCTGTTGCTAAATCTTACATGGCATGCGTTTTTATCGCGAAAGATATGGGCATGCATGCCTTAAGTTTAGGCAATGTATCCGTAGCCAATCGCCGGATCGGCTGTTAAAGTCTGGTAGTAAAGGGTTTCCATGATTTGTGCAGCTGGCATGCATACTGCTTGTATACAGGAATTGGCAGAGAGTGGATGATGTTAACACTGCCGCATTAATTTCTTCATTCACCAGGAAACCAGGGAGTCTAACATGATAGTCAAATGCCTTTTTCCCGTTGCCGGGTACGGAACACGTTTTTTACCTGCAACCAAGGCGCAACCGAAAGAGATGTTACCGATATTGACCAAGCCGTTGATTCAATATGGCGTTGAAGAGGCGGCCGAGGCCGGGCTGACACAGGCGTGTTTTGTCACCGGCCGCAACAAGCGGGCGATCGCCGATCACTTTGATGTCGTCTATGAGTTGGAAGATCAGATCAAGGGTACCAGTCGCGAGGATCGGCTGGCCTGTATTCGCGGGTTGATCGACGAGTGCAGTTACTCCTATACGCGCCAGACCCAGATGCGTGGTCTGGGTGATGCAATACTTACCGGTAAAATACTGATTGGTGATGAACCGTTTGGTGTGATTCTGGCCGATGATCTCTGTGTGGGCGATGAAGGCATCATGTCGCAGATGCTGAAGGTGTATGAAAAGTACAAATGTTGTGTGGTAGCCGTTGAGGAAGTGCCCATCGAAGAGGTGAGTAAATACGGTGTAATCAGCGGTAAACAGCTGGATGAGCGGCATACTATTGTCGAGACGATGGTTGAGAAGCCGACACCCGATGAGGCGCCCTCAAATCTGGCCATTATCGGCCGTTATATCCTGACGCCGGCGATCTTCGATACGATAGCCCGTACGCCTCCCGGGGTGAATGGCGAGGTACAGATTACCGATGCGCTGCAGATTCTGGCAAAAGAGCAGATGGTGATGGCTTACCGCTTCAAGGGGAAACGTTTTGACTGCGGCAGTATCGATGGTTTTGTTGAGGCTACCAATTATTTTTACACCCAGATGAAGCAGGCGGAAGAGGGGGCGTGATGATGCCCAGGGCCGAGTATTGAGCGCGGGATGAGCAGCCTTGCTAACCCTGGGGCGGTGAATGATCTGCTGATGCATTTTTTGCGCGAGCACCATTTGCCGGATGAGTACCGGCAGCTTGCTGCTGCATACTGGCTGCCGTTGTCGAACAGGCTGGCAGCCAAATTTGACGACCATACTCTGGTCGTTGGCATTAACGGGGCACAGGGCAGTGGCAAATCGACCATGGCAGCGGCGCTTTCGATGTTGCTGGGCGAGCTGCACGGACTGAAAACAGTTGTGCTTTCCATTGATGATCTCTACCTGACGCGGGCTGAGCGGAGTGAGGTGGCGCATGCGCTGCATCCGATGTTTCAGACACGCGGCGTACCCGGTACCCATGATGTGCGCCTGGGTATGGCGTTGATCAGTGCTCTGAAAGCCGCGGGCGGGCAGAGTGATATTGCCATTCCGCGCTTTGATAAGGCGGCGGATGACCGAATGCCTGAAGCTGGGTGGCCCCATCATCTGGGAGCGGTAGACATCATCCTGTTTGAAGGGTGGTGCGTCGGAACAACTGCCGAACCTGCGGCGCAGCTGGAGCAGCCGGTCAATGCGCTGGAGGCCGGTGAGGATGATCTGGGGATCTGGCGACGCCATGTGAATGCGTGCCTTGGCGGTGGTTACCAGGAGCTCAATGCCATGATTGATCTGCTACTGCTGCTGCGGGCACCGGATTTTGCAACAGTTTATGCATGGCGGGGCCTGCAGGAGGATAAGTTGCGCGCGGCCATGCCTGCGGGCACGCAGCTGATGGATGAGCGCGCACTCTCGCGCTTTATCCAGCATTATGAGCGGCTGACGCGCCATAATCTGGCCACGTTGCCTGAGCTGGCTGATGTGGTGTTTAATCTGGATGAGCGGCATTGCATCAACGGCGTCACATATCGTCAGGGGGCATTATGAGCCGGGAGATGCTCCTGTTTACCGATATGGATGGCACCTTGCTGGATCACCACAGCTACAGCTTTGCACCTGCCAAAGAGGCTATTGCAGCACTGATACTGATGGATATTCCCTGGATTCTGAACTCCAGCAAAACACTGGCCGAGCTCAGCGAGCTGCGTGCTCAGCTGGGGCAGGCTCACCCGGTCATCGTGGAAAATGGTGCCGGTATTGCCATTCCCTGCGGATACAAGCACAGCTGCTGGCGCATGCCCGATGATGGCCTGCATGAACAGGATGGCTTCCTGTTGAAAAAGACCGGCCGCTCCCGGGATGATATTCTGCATCTGCTGCAACCGCTTAAGGCGCAGTACCGCTATACGGGTTTTGCCGATATGTCGCAGGCAAAGCTCAGTGAGCTGACGGGGCTGCCCGCAGCTGGTGTTGCGAAAGCCATGCAGCGTTATTTTTCCGAACCGATACTCTGGCAGGATAGCCAGCAGGCTTATGATGCGTTTGTGTGCCAGGTTGAGGCTTGCGGGCTGAGCCTGCTGCGCGGCGGCCGCTTTATCCATATTATGGGTGGTGCCGACAAGGGCAGGGCCATGCAGTGGTTGCTGGCAGGTTATCGTCATGCCGGAGCAGTGCCGGTTACGGTGGCCCTCGGCGACAGTCACAATGATCTGGCCATGTTGAAGCTGGCCGATATAGCCGTTGTTGTGCGCTCACCCGTGCATGCACCGCCGCAGCTGCCGGATCATCCGCACCTGATAGTGACCGAAGAGACGGGACCGGCAGGCTGGAACAGGGTGGTTCTGCAGATTATTCACGACACCCGATCGGGAAGCAGTCCGGTTGAGGGAAGCAGCAGAGGAGAGAGTAATGAGTGATTTTTATCAGAACGGTATCGTGACAACGTTGCATAATTTAACCAACAGAACGGTGGATGATCTGGAAGCCGAGCTATTGCGTCATGCCAAGGTCAGACCGATGTCGCTGGTATTGCCGTCGCTCTATTCCGAGCTGGAGGGGCCTGCGCTCTCCTCCATTGTCGATCACCTTGCCAGGGTTCCCTATCTGAACGAAATTGTCATCGGTCTGGATCGGGCCAGTGAGGAGGAGTACCGCCATGCGCTGGCATTCTTTTCGCGTCTGCCGCAGCACCATCGCATCCTGTGGAATGACGGGCCGCGGTTGATGGCACTGCACCGGGAAATTGCGGCCCGCGGGCTGGCACCGGTCGAGTTGGGCAAGGGGCGCAATGTCTGGTACTGCCTGGGTTATGTGCTCGCTTCCGGGCGCTCTTCATCGGTAGCGCTGCATGATTGCGATATCATCACCTACGATAGGGAGCTGCTTGCCCGTCTGATCTATCCGGTCGCCAATCCGAACTTCAGTTACGAGTTCTGCAAGGGCTATTATGCCCGTTTTGCCGGCGGCCGCCTCAATGGCAGGGTGACCCGCCTGCTGGTGACGCCACTGATCAGGGCATTGAAGAAGGTGGTTGGCACCAATGACTATCTCGATTTTATGGACAGTTTCCGCTATCCGTTGTCGGGAGAGTTTTCCATGCGTGTTGATGTAATCAGTGATATCCGTATTCCCAGTGACTGGGGGCTGGAGATCGGCTCGCTCTCGGAGATGCACCGGAACTATGCCACCAACCACCTCTGTCAGGTCGATATTGCCGACAGCTATGATCATAAACATCAGGATGTCTCGTTCGACAACGTCGACGGCGGCCTCTCCAAGATGTCGATCGATATTGCCAAGGCGCTGTTCCGCAAGCTGGCCACGCATGGCGTGGTGTTTAATCAGGAGACCTTCCGCACGATCAAGGCGGCCTATTTCCGTATTGCGCTGGATCTGGTCGAGACCTATCGCAATGACGCGATCATCAACGGGCTGATACTGGATGTGCATGAGGAGGAGGAGCAGGTGGAGCTGTTTGCCCGCAACATTATCAGTGCCGGCGCCCATTTCCTCGAATATCCGATGGAGGCGCCGTTTATCCCCAACTGGAACAGGGTGGTCAGTGCCATGCCGGATGTGCTTGAACGTTTTGAAGCGGCTGTAGAGGCTGATTATCAGGAGTTTGGTCAGTGACGCCGCTGGCAGGTTTGCATCTGCGCCTGCAGGAGCAGCTAAGCCTGCTCTATGGCGAGGAGCATGCAGCAGGGCTGGCCGACCGGCTGATTGCGGAGATGGATTTCGGCCCGGATCCGGTTGAGCCACTGCAGCGCAGGAACAAGTGGGATCAGGGCGATGTGATGATGATTACCTATGCCGACAGCATCCGCCGCCGGGGTGAGAAGCCGCTGCATACACTAAAGCAGTTTGGTCACGAGCAGCTGAGCGACTGTATCAGCTGGCTGCATATCCTGCCGTTTTACCCCTATACATCGGATGATGGTTTTGCTGTCAGTGATTATGATGCGGTTAATCCCGAGCACGGTGACTGGAATGATGTTGCGGCCATTGCCGACGATTTCCGCTTGATGGTCGATATGGTGATCAATCACTGTTCGGCCTCGCATCGCTGGTTTGAGTCATTCAAGCGTAACGAGGCGCCATTCGACAGCTATTTTGTTCAGGCTTCTCCCTATGAGGATCTGAGTCAGGTGGTCAGGCCGCGTACCAGCCCGCTGCTGCAGGCGGTGAATACGCCGGAAGGGCTGAAGCATGTCTGGTGCACATTCAGTCATGACCAGATCGACCTGAATTTTGCCAATCCGGAGGTGCTGGTCGAGGTGGCACGCATGCTGAAGCTCTATATGCAGCACGGTGCAACGATCTTCCGTCTGGATGCGGTTGCGTTTTTATGGAAAGAGGCCGGTAGCAGCTGTATCAACCTGCCGCAGACACATGCAATCATACGTCTGCTCAGATTGCTCGCCGAGTATCGCCATGCCGATGCGGTGATCATTACCGAGACGAATATCCCCAACCGTGAGAATCTCAGTTATTTCGGTAATGCCAATGAGGCGCACCTGATCTATAACTTCTCTTTTCCGCCGCTGCTGCTGCATGCCATGCTCACCGGTAACTGCCGCTATCTGCAGCACTGGATGATGAGTATGCCGCCGGCGCGTAATGGCACGACCTACCTGAACTTTATCGCCTCCCACGATGGTATCGGACTGCGTCCGGCCGAAGGACTGCTCAGTGATGAGGAGATCGATCAGGTGGCTGATGCCATGCGCCGCTTCGGCGGCCTGATTTCATCTCGCACGGTGAATCAGCAGCAGAGCCGCCCCTACGAGATCAATATTGCACTCTTTGATGCGATGAAAGGGACACTGAATGGTGAAGACGGCTACCAGTTCGAGCGCTTTATCTGTGCGCATGCAATCATGCTGGCGCTTGAGGGTGTGCCGGCATTCTACCTGCACAGTCTGTTTGCCACCTGTAATGATACCGCGCGTGTAGAGGCGAGTGGCAGCAATCGCGCGATTAACCGGCACAGCTGGGATTTCGATACGCTGGATGCCCATCTGCAGGACCCGGAATCGCATCACTCACGCGTATTTCTTGCGCTCAAACAGCTGATTGCGCTGCGTGCGGAGCAACCGGCCTTCCACCCCAATGCCACCCAGTTCACGATGCATCTGGGGCAGGAGCTGTTTGCCTTCTGGCGTCAGAGCATGGATCGGGAGCAGAGTATTTTTTCAGTCAATAATATCACCGACCGCGAACAGGTGATTCCGCTCTCGGCGCTGAATCTGATCGTTACCGACGAGTGGCGCGATCTGATCAGTGGCCGGCGCTACGATGAGCACTACGGTGAGTTGGTGCTGACACCGTACCAGACGGTCTGGATTGCCAACGGTGCAGGTGATGCTGTTTAGTGGACAAAAAAAGGCCTGCAATCGCTTGCAGGCCTTGATGTTTGGTTGCGGGGGCCGGATTTGGCAAGCTTCAGCTTGAACGTGCTTGCGATAGCAAGACGGCCCGAAGGGCGAGCAGCTTGCTGCGAATAGCCAACGATCTTCGGGTTATGAGCCCGACGAGCTACCACTGCTCCAGCCCGCGTCAGGGTGTAAATAAAAAGCCCGTAAGTGATCAAGAGGATCGAACTTACAGGCCTTATGTTTGGTTGCGGGGGCCAGATTTGAACTGACGACCTTCGGGTTATGAGCCCGACGAGCTACCACTGCTCCACCCCGCGTCAGGGTGTAAATAAAAAGCCCGTAAGTGATCATGATGATCGAACTTACGGGCCTTATGTTTGGTTGCGGGGGCCGGATTTGAACCGACGACCTTCGGGTTATGAGCCCGACGAGCTACCACTGCTCCACCCCGCGTTAAGGAGGCCGAACTATAGGGAGGGCTTCCTGCATGTCAACAGCTATTCGCCCGCTGTTTTTTTTTGGCACTGTGTATAGCTGTTCGGCATTGCTCATGGTTATTGGCAGGCCACCATTTCCGGGTCGCGGCCAGTGATTGCCGGCTCTCTGTGTGGTGGGACCACAACAGGGGCTTGTAAGCGGGCCGGATAATCGGGAGGCTAAGCATCCATAGATAACAAGAGGTGTGTATCAGGCCATGAGTGAGCGAATTCCATTGAACAAGGGTTTACTGGACGGAGTATTGATCCGTCATGGCATGCGCTGGAAATTGATGGCGGCCATGGGGTTGATGATTGTGCTGCTGGTGACGCTGCTGACCATCCTGCAGGTCTCCCGGTTCAAGGCGAGTATGGAAAATACGCTTGCCACGCATATCGATTTTCTCAAAAGTGAAATGTCCAGAAAGGCGGACAAATCGGCGGGGAATCTGGCCGGCCACGTGCATAACCTGATCGCCACCAATCGCCTGAGCCTGGCAAGAGATTTTATTCAGGATGCGGTGAAGGATATCGATGACCTGAAATATGTCGTGGTCATGAAGGGCGATCAGCCCCGCATCGCCGTCGGTGGCAACCTCAGTAGAGAGATGCGGGAGTCTATTTCCGCCGGTGATATTGCGTCGTTCGCCGCCAGCCAGCGATCCAGAGTTACCCGCGAATACAGTTTTTCCGGCCATCAGTTGATGGAAACCATTGTGCCTATCGATATTCGCGATCAGCACTGGGGCGCGCTGCGGCTGGGATTCTCGCTTGATGAGATGAACAGTCGCATGCTGGCATCGCGCAAATATATCGATTCGGAAACAGACAATGTGGTGATGCAGGCGACGTTCACGGCCCTGTTTTTTCTATTGCTCGGCGGCGTGGCGGTTTTTCTGCTGGTGCGCAGGTGGACCGATCCCATTCGCAAGCTGGTGCATTTCTCGCATGAGCTGGCTGGCGGCAATTTCGATGCCGAGCCGCATATCAGCACACGCAGTGATGATGAGATCGGCATGCTGGTGATCTCTATCAAGGAGATGGCGGCCAGCCTGCGTCAATCCTATTCCCAGCTGGAAGAGCACGGCCATGAGCTGGAGCATGAGGTGGAAAGGCGTACGAGCCAGCTGGCTGAAGCCCGCGATCGGGCCCTGGCGGCGGCACAGGTGAAAAGTGATTTTCTGGCTAATATGAGCCATGAGATACGCACGCCGATGAATGCGGTGATCGGTCTTTCTCACCTTGCCCGGGAGCAGGCGGAGAACCATCAGCAGCAGGATTATCTGAACAAGATTCTGGCGGCATCCAAATCGTTACTGATTATCATCAATGATATCCTCGATTTTTCCAAGATTGAGGCCGGAAAGATGCATATGGAGACGGTTGATTTCGATCTCGATGATACGCTGAGAAATATCGCCGGCGTGGCCGGGCTGGAAGCGGGCAGAAAGGGGCTGGATTTCCTGTTTGATGTGCCTCCGCAACTGCCGAAATTGCGCGGTGACCCCGTGCGACTGGGGCAGGTGCTGCTCAATCTGGTCAATAATGCCATCAAGTTCACCACTCAGGGTGAAGTGGTCGTGACAATCAGGATACTGGAGACCGATGCGGATGAAATAGCACTCAGTTTCAGGGTCAGCGATACCGGTATCGGTATGACGGATGCGCAACTGGTCAGTATTTTCGATGCCTTCAGTCAGGCGGATACATCCACAACGCGCAAGTTCGGCGGTACCGGCCTGGGACTTGCGATCTGCAAGCAGCTGGTGACCATGATGCAGGGTGAAATCGGGGTTGAAAGTGCCCAGGGCGAAGGCAGCAGTTTCAGCTTTACCGCCCGCTTCGGCGTGGCCGAGCCGATAACAAAGCCGGTCATCAGGGCGGACTCCTGGCAGGGGATGAAGCTCTCCATTATTGATGGCGGCAAGCAGTCGGGCGGGATTTTGTCGCGCATGGCCGAATCGTTCGGATTAAGCCCGCGCCTGTTTGTGACGGCAACCGATGCGCTGGCATCGCTGCAGCAGACGAGTGAGCAGCCGGATCTGTTTCTGGTAGACTGGAAATTGCCGGATATGAATAGTGAAACAGCCATCCGCAGGCTGCAGCAGTTTGTCTCCGAGCAGCCTGTCTCCGAGCATCCTGTTTCCAAACAGCAGGCCGGCATACCGGTGATTCTGATGCAGCCCATCGGCCGGGATGCTGAGGTGCAGTATGCGGGAATAGATGTGCGCCTGTTCAAGCCGGTAACGGGCTCTGATCTCTACGAGGCGATCAAACAGGCGCTGGATCCCGACGCAGGTCGGGCAGGTGTCGCGCAATCGATATCGCCTTCCAGCATGTCCGGTCTCTACGGGGTGCGTCTGCTTCTGGCCGAGGATAACGAGATCAACAGGGAAGTGGCTGAGGGGCTGCTGACGCGCGCCGGTATCAGCTTGCAAATCGTGCATAACGGGCAGGAAGCTATTGATGCGTTGGCGCATGATGATTTCGACGGCGTATTGATGGATCTGCAGATGCCGGTCATGGGTGGCCTTGAGGCCACGCGTATACTGCGGAAAAATCCCCGTTTCAGGGAGCTGCCGATTATTGCCATGACGGCCAATGCCATGGCCGGTGACCGCGAAGAGTGCCTGCGTGCCGGCATGAATGATCATATTGCCAAGCCGATTAATCCGGTGGCGTTGTATGATACACTGGCCCGCTGGATTGATATTGCGCGGCTGGATGCTGCGACCATGCTGACACCATCCGGCGGTGAGCTGCCGGCAGATCTCTCTGCTATCGACGGTCTTGACGGTGCTGACGGGCTGATGCGCGTTGGCGGTGATCTGTCGCTCTATGCCGGCATTCTGGAAAAATTTTATCATACACAGGCCGGTGCGCTAAAGGCGCTGGAGCAGAAGCTGGAAGAAGCCGATATCACCGGCCTTGGCGCTCAGCTGCACACGCTCAGGGGCGTGTGCGGCAATATCGGTGCAACACTTCTGCATGATGAGCTGGAGCGGCTGGAGCAGCGTGTGACGGCAGAGGGGGGGGGGGAGCCTGCTGCGATTGAGCGCTTACGCGCCCCGTTTGAAGCTGTGATGAGTGGTATCGGCCTGTGGCTGTCGCAGCGGAAGTCGTCGGCTCCATCTGCAGCTGCCGGTGGTGATGCACTGCCTCTGATTGGCCGTATGCGTGATCTGTTGCGCGAATATAATGGTGATGCGGTCGACCTGCTGGATGAGTTGACTGCGGCCTTGTCCGGTTGTGATGCTTCCGCTCTGGTGGCGTCATTGCGCCAGAGCCTGTCGGCTTATGATTTTGATGCGGCGCTGGCGACGCTTGATGAGATAGAAGCGTGTTGCGGAAGAGGGTGAACGCAGGCTGACACCTGGCGCCTCACCCTCTCATGCTTACTCTTTTTAGAGTATATCTCTTGCATGCACCGATTGACCGCGCAGCGCTATAGATTTGTCCGATAACAGATACAGATAGGCAGGAACCACGCTGCTGACTGCCGGCACCTCTTTCGGATGCGTGCCGCCAAAAGCCCGCTTGAACAGCTCGGTGCGCACGCGCCCCGGATTCAGCGTGTTGAAGCGGAACGGCGCAGTCGGTTGCTCCATCTGCCACATGGCGGCGGCATATCCGAGTGCCCGCTTGGCCAGACCATAAGCATGCCAGTTGGTCTGATCCTGATCGAGCATATCACAGCTGGTAAAGATGATGGAGGCTGCCGGCGCGCGCTTGAGCAGTGGCAGCATGATCTGGGTCAGCATGTTCGGTGCAGTCAGGTGGATGTCGAGCATTTTGCGGAAGGTCTCTGCCTTGACATATTGCAGCGGCGTACAGCGATCAATACTGCCGGCACAGTGAACCAGTCCGTCAAGATGCGGCACATGATCCTTGAGTGCCAGAAACAATTTGCCGTATTGATCAAACTTCATCAGGTCAAACGGGATACAGAGGCAGCGGCCACCGAGCTCTTCGATACGCTCCTGGGTCTGTTGCAGACGCTCCTCATCGCGACCGAGTGCAATGACATGTGCACCGGCTTCAGCCAGTGCCACGGCTACACGCTGACCGATACCGTCCGATGCGCCGGTGATGAGATAGATGCGATCCTTGAACTCTGCTGTCATGTGAATCCCCCCCTAAAGCGCAGCATGTTAAGCATGCGATGAAAAAATGCATCCATTGCTGTAACGGGCTTCTCGTGTGAGCGAAAGTGAAAAGAATAGGAATTTCCCTATATAGGTTATGTATGGAATAACCGATAGTTGTCACATGATTCTGTCATCCCTCAAAAATCGAACGGCGGCAGCGACGATTGGAGCGCGGGTGCTTACGGTGATTGTGTTCACCGAGGCGAGTATTATGGCCGCGTTTTACCTGCTGGGTGCGGACTCATCCAGCATAGGCGCAGGTGTTGTCGATACCCTGATGCTGGCGATTATTTCCACGCTGGTGATCTATCTGTGGGTGATCAGGCCGCTCAAGTACGCCAAACAGCAGAATGAGTTATTCAATACACTGGTGAACAATATCGATGTCGGCATGGTTGTCACCGATCCGCGTGCGCATGGCGTCATTACCTATGTCAATCCGGCCTTCACCCGTATTACCGGCTATGCCTTTGATGAGGTGATCGGGCGCAATCCGCGGCTGTTACACGGGGATGACACGATCGAATCCGCGCGCCAGCAGACGCGCGCGGCGATCCGTGAGGGGAGGGCTGTGCGCGTGCTGCAGCGCAACTGTCGCAAGGATGGGACACCGTTCTGGAATGACCTGCATCTGAATCCGGTGACCGGGGCGGATGGTGCCATTTACCAGTGGGTGGGGTTGATCAATGATGTTACTGCACAGCGTGAAATGGAGCAGCAGAATGAACGCTGGGCCAGTGCCATGCAGCAGTCGGCTGAAGCGGTCTGCGTATTCAATGATCAAGGCGTGATCGAGTTTGCCAATGAGTCTTTCTGCGACAATGTCGGCCTGTCGCTGGCGCTGGTGGTAGGCATTGATGTGCGGCGCTTTTGCAGTGAGGATGACCACGCAGAGGACAGTGCCGGTGAAAGCATGTCCGAGAGTATGGCCCTCAAGCAGCCATGGAGCGCCCGTCACCGCTGCGTGCGGGCTGACGGCAGCTGTTATGAGGCATTAAGCAGCATGACACCAATTGCACAACAGGACGGTAGCCTCGCCTTTGTTGCGGTACATCGTGATATCACGGACATGGCCGCTGTTGAGGCTCAACTCAGGCAGTCGCAGAAGATGGAGGCCGTCGGCTTGCTGGTGGGCGGTATCGCTCATGATTTCAACAATGTACTGGCCGGTATCCTGGGTAACCTCTATCTGCTGCGCAGGCATATCCAGGATGATCCGCAGATGCAGAAGCGTCTGGAGGGGGTGGAGAAACAGGGCTATGCGGCTGCCGGTATGCTGCGGCAGTTGTTGAGCTTTTCGCGCAAGGGGGAGCCCGAGGTCAAGGTGATGGATCTGGCCCCGTTCAGCAAGGAGCTGGTCAAGTTTGCCCGCGTATCGGTACCCGAAAGCATTACGCTGACCTGCAGGCTGGAGGTCAGGCATCTGATACTGCGCTGTGATCCGGTGCAGTTGCAACAATCGTTGCTGAACCTGATCGTCAATGCCATGCATGCCGTGCAGAAGAGGGGGAACAGGAACGGCTACATCGAGTTGACGATTGATGATGTTGCGCCGCCGGCAGAGCTGTATGCGCTCAAAACGTGTGATACATGGGCGAGAATCTGCGTACGTGACAATGGTATCGGTATGGATGCGGCAACACGCGAAAAAATATTTGAACCGTTTTTCACCACCAAGGTGAGTGGCATCGGCACAGGTCTGGGGTTGGCCATGGTGCAGGGTTATCTGGAATCACTGCACGGCTTGATCAATGTGGAAAGCCAGCCGGGTGTCGGTACATCTGTCAGTATCTGGTTGCCTGCTTCACCGGCAGAACAGCCAGCCATCAACGAGCAGGATGTCAGCGTGCGTCAGGGCGGTGGTGAGTTGCTACTGTTGGCCGATGATGATGAGCTGGTGCTGCTGGCACTGACTGAAATCCTGGAATCGGCCAATTACCGTGTGCTCAGGGCCTCTTCCGGTGCAGGTGCATTGCGCCTGTTTGAGGAGCATGGAGCGCGGCTGCATATGGCAAT
Source organism: Zetaproteobacteria bacterium CG_4_9_14_3_um_filter_54_145 (assembly GCA_002791575.1). Lineage (GTDB taxonomy): Bacteria > Pseudomonadota > Zetaproteobacteria > Mariprofundales > Mariprofundaceae > Mariprofundus. The sequence goes on from PFXI01000052.1 coordinate 18,673, forward strand.
TCTTGATGTCGTGATGCCAGACGGAACCGGAATTGAAGTCGCCCGGCAGATGCAGCAAAGCAGGCATGACCTGCCGATTGTGTTTATGACCGGTTATGATCGCCAGAGTACGCTCCTCTCCAGCGAGCACGCTTCTCACCTGATGTTGCGCAAGCCATGGGATATTGCCCAGCTTAATCGTGTGCTGGAACGCTCACTGGTTCTGTAGTCGGCAACAGGGTGAAATCAGCGGTGTTCTCCGGCACATCCTGAAGCAGAATGGTGAACGGGTGGCTGCTGCGGGATAACACCGGAGACAGGTCCCGCGCTGGGTTAAGAAAGGTGGCGGTGCGCAGATCATCTTCATGCGGCATAAGGATGGCCCGGGTGATGGTCGAGTCCAGCGGTTGATCGGGCTGTTGCGCGGAAAAAAATCTCACCAGCAGTTGTGGCACGGGCATATCGCTAGCCAGCAGGTTCCGGATAGTGCCGCGCACAAGCAGAATCCTGCGGCCGTCATCGCGGGTGATCCAGCGTGGGTGGATGCTTTCCGGCTCAATCTGCCAGTCTTTTGCCCGTACGGGCAGATCAAAACCGACCTGCATCAGGCTGCTGCGAAACCAGCGATTATCCAGCCAGGCGTCCTTTTGCAGTAAAAAGCCACCACCGGCGAGCAGTAGCAGGATCACTATAAACCAGCGCCCGAGGTGAGCATCACGGCGTTGCGGCGCCAGCGCTGCAACGAGTTGATTGGGTACAAATGGTTCATCCTGCGCCTTGGCATGCGCAATACGTAGCGGTTGCTGACAGCGGCAGCAGGCGAATTCCGCCTCAGCACAATCCTCCGCGAAGCTGTAACAGGCCTGACAATGTGAGCAAACAACAAGCATCGCTGCATGCTGAAGCCTTGCCTGTGTGTTGCAAGCATGGTGACACGCGGCGGTGTCATGGCTACGGTTTGGGCTATGTCGGACGAGAAACCCCTGATCCATATGCAACAACTGATGCTCCGTTACCCTACCGGGAAAACGGCGCTCTCCGGTATTACGCTGGAGATTCCACAGGGTCAGTTTGTTTACATGATCGGTGAGAGCGGGGCGGGCAAATCATCACTGTTGCGCATGTTCTATGGCGGCGTGCGGCCAAGCTCCGGATCGCTGGTCGTGCAGGGGCTGGATATGCGTCAGGCCAATGATGCAAAGATCCGCGAGATCAGGCAGCGCACCGGTATCATCTTTCAGGATCACCGGCTGCTTTTTTCGCGAACCGTATTTGAAAATGTGGCCTTGCCATTGCGGGTGCAGGGGTGGCAGACCGAACGGCTGATTCCGCGCGTACGCAAGGTGCTGGCCTATGTGGGGCTGGCCGATCGCTTGTGGTCCTATCCTGAAGCACTCTCCGGCGGCGAGCAGCAGCGGGTAGCCATTGCCCGTGCCATGACAGCCAATCCGCCGCTGATTCTGGCCGATGAGCCGACTGGCAATCTGGATGTGGATACCGCCAGACGTGTACTGGATTACCTGATGGATCTGAATCGCAACGGTGCCACAGTGATTATGGCCACGCATGACCTGCACCTGCTGGAATCGCATCCCGGGCGTGTCGTGCAGCTACATGGCGGCACGCTGGCAGGAGATAGCTGGTGATCAGGATTCCGGGTTTAAAAAAACAGCCGAGCAAAAATATGGCCAGACGACGCGTCGAGCCGAATGTGGTCAATGAGGGCCAGAGCAGTCTGCCTGACCGGGAACACCCGCGGCTGCCGGGCGGATTTAACCTGCCTCCGTTTGGTGTGCATCAGGTACTGGCTGTAGTGATTGTCTGTATCGCACTGTGGGCGGTCGGCGTGATCTGGCTGGGTATGCAGGCAGCCAGCCAGTGGGTGGGCAGCTGGCAGCAGGATATCCATATCCATGTCTATCTGGACGCGGACAAGGGCAAGGCCGACAACGGCAAGGGTGCCAATAAGCTGCAGCAGAGACTGGAGAATATCCCGCAAATTGCTTCTGTCCGGCGTATCCCTGCAGCAGAAGCTGCCACCTGGATGCAGAGCTGGTTGCATGATGCCGCCCTCAATGAGCAGGACTTGGTCAACAGGTTGCCGTTAACGTTCGAGCTCTCGCTCACCGATGAGCAGAGCCAGTTTCTTTTCGATGATATCCGGGACGCTGCCAGCCGCTTTGGCGGCCGCGTGAATGAGGATGAAGTCAATCTTGCCCGCGCCCATTACTGGTTATCGCAGGCCTCGTGGCTGGCCGGGTTTGCCTCCATTGTACTGGCGCTGGCCATGGCGCTGATTATCTCCAATACCCTGCGTATGACGCTGCTGGCTCGCGCTGATGAGATTCACCTGATGCGATTGCTCGGTGCCAAAGAGTGGTTTGTGCGCATGCCGTTTATTCTCGAGGGGATGGTGCTTGGTGCTGCTGCAGGTGTCGCCGCATGGCTGCTACTCTGGCCGATTATCTGGGGCAGTTCAGCGTGGCTATTGACCATGCAGGTGGATCTGAATCTGTGGATACTGCTACCGGCGCTGCTGCTGGGCGGCGGTCTGGTCGGTACACTTGGTGCCGTGATTGCCACGGCGCGTGTCGTCTCGGCTGAAACGGGCGTATAACCACCCGCTCTGCTTATCATCACACTTGCCGGCTATGTAACTACATCTTAATATGCCGGCCGCTGTTCAGATCATCGGGATGTGGCGCAGCCTGGTAGCGCGTACCGTTCGGGACGGTAAGGCCGGAGGTTCGAATCCTCTCATCCCGACCACTCTTGAGTTACAGTAAGGCCTGTTAACAACAGTCGGAAAATACCTCTCACACCACATTGCGATTCAGATCACAGATTCCATCTGCTTATCCGTCAGCCTTGGCCACCGGAGAGGAGCGGTGCAAGCACTGCTTCCATACGCCCACTTGTGGCGCTATTGACAACATGGAGGCTTATATGGGTGCTGCACGCAAACAGGATGATATGAATGACGAGGTGCGGGTTGTATCGATTCGCAGACCCGTGCCTGCAGATAGCGAAAAACCGGAGCCCCGCAGGATCAGAAAAAAACCGGCTGCGGATGTGATTGATGATGCCACGGTGTTGCCGCAACTGGCCGCAGGCAGTCCCGCCAGCCGCGTAGAAACGAATCTGGTAGATCTGGAGAGGATTATCGGTGAAGTGTCGCACGTGATTGCCACCACAAAAGATCACTATAAATGTATTATGTTTACCGATCTGGAAAGCTCTACTGAATACAAACGCTCGATGGGTCATACCAAGGGTTATATGCGCAACCGTCTGTTCTGCGATCTGTGTGAAGATGCTGTGCGTCAGCATAACGGCCAGGTGGTTAAGCGCCTGGGTGACGGCGTCATGGTGGTGTTTGAGCATGCCATTGATGCGGTGATGGCCTCGATGCTGATCAAGCGCAGTATCGCCGGACACAAAAAACGGCTGAAAAAGGTGGTGGGCTCGATGCATTACCGGATCGGTATCACCTGCGGTTATGTGAAGGAGATTCCGGGTAAGCCGAAAGACTATATCGGTCATGCCATGGACAAGGGAGCTCGCATTCAGACCCATGCGCGGCGCAATCAGATCCTGATTGATGAAATCATGTACGGTCTGATTCATACCAAGATTCGCGACTATTCGGCCGATATCCTGATCGGCGCACCGAAAAACAAGACCCTGAAAGGCGTGGGTGTCAGTACACTGTATGAGGTCTCACCCAAGCAGATGGGGCTGGAATCTGGCATGGTGGCACGGGTACGCAATATGTTCCGTTAAATCCTTATTGCCGGCAGCCTATGCTGTTGCGCGTTTATGCCCGCACTCTGCATGCGCTTTACTCTGCAACACGCATGATGAAGGGTTACATCGTATGCAAAACCTGAAGCGATACTTTACTGACAACCCCTCGCGCCAGTCGCAGGGCGAAATGGCTCTCTCTTCACTGGGTGCCATCATCGGTATTGGACTGGTCGCATGGGTCAGCCATCACCTTGTCGGCGCTGCGGCCTTTCCCTACATCGTTGCCTCGATGGGTGCGGCAGCCGTGCTGCTCTATGCCGCACCGCACAGCCCGCTAACCAGCCCGTGGGCATTTGTCGGTGGTCATCTGATCTCCGCGATTATCGGGGTTAGCTGCGCGCAGTGGATACCCGATCTCTATCTGGCCAGCGGTCTGGCTGTAGGCCTGGCTATTTTTGCCATGCATCAGCTCAACTGCCTGCATCCACCGGGAGGCGCTGCGGCACTGGTGGCGGTGATCGGCGGCGAGCAGATTCACGCGCTCGGGTACCTGTATGTCGTGGTACCTGTAGGGTTGAATGTACTGATTCTGGGCCTTGTCGTCTGGTTGACGCGCGCACTGCTTGCGCACAGGCGCAAAGCACGCACTTTTGTCATCGATCACGATGTCAGTGAGCCGTGGGCAGCGCTGCATGCATCCGCCTTCTCACATGCTGACCTGAAACAGGCCGTGCAGCAGATCGATAGCTATATTGATGTCTCCATCGATGACCTGCATGATATTTACAGGCGGGCCACTGCTATTGCGCACAAGCGTACGCTGGGCGATCTGCTCTGCCGCGATCTGATGATGCAGCCGGTGGTTGCGGTTGAGTTCGGCGACAGCCTGATCGACGCCTGGTCGCTGATGCAGCAACACCGGATAAAAAGCCTGCCGGTGATCAATCGGGCGCGGCGTGTGTCGGGTATCCTGACGCTCAGCGATTTGCAAATGGAAGCCGCAAAATATGCAGGGGCAACGCTGGCAGAGCGCTTGAAACTGCTGCTGACGCCTGCAGCAGGTTTGAGTTCGGATAAACCGGAAGTGGCCGGCCAGTTGATGCGAGCGGCGGTGATCTGCCTGCCGGAAGAGGCGCCGGCAAGTCAGGCGGTGAGTATTCTTTCAGAGCAGGGCATCAGCCATCTGCCCATTGTGGATGATGAACAACGAATCAGCGGCATGCTTTCGCGCAGCGATCTGGCTCGCCTGCTCACGCAGGCATCGCCTGAGTGAGCTGCCTGGGCAGCCTTCATCCTTATGCCATACCGGCTTGGGGCTATCTGAATGTCATGGCTGTCGCTATGATTCGGCCATGAAATATTCGAACTGTTTTGTACCTACCCTGCGCGATGTACCGGCCGATGCCGAAGTGATTTCGCATCAGCTATTGCTGCGCGCCGGCTATATCCGCCGCGTCACTTCCGGTGTCTATGATTATCTGCCGCTGGCGCTGCGTGTGTTGCGCCGCATAGAGGCCATTATCCGTGAAGAGATGGAACGCGCCGGTGCCCAGGAGCTGTTGATGCCGATGGTGCAACCCACCGAGCTGTGGGAGAAGTCGGGGCGCCTGTCCAAATATGGACCGGAGCTGCTCCGCTTTGAGGATCGGCATGGCCATCAATCCTGCCTGGGTCCAACCCATGAGGAGGTGATCTGCGACCTGATGAGTCGTGAGTTGCGCTCCTACAAGCAGCTGCCGATCAATCTCTACCAGATTCAGAACAAGTTCCGCGATGAGATCCGTCCCCGTTTCGGGCTGATGCGCGGGCGCGAATTTGTTATGAAAGACGCCTACTCCTTCCATGCCGATGACGAAAGCCTGATGGCGGAATATCGCAATATGTTTGATACCTATACGCGCATCTTTGAGCGGTTGGGGCTGAGATTCCGCCCGGTTGAGGCGGATACCGGTTCGATCGGCGGTAGTGATTCACATGAGTTCCATGTGCTGGCCGATTCCGGTGAGGATCTGATTGCCCATTGCGAAGGCTGCGATTATGCCGCCAATGTCGAAAAGGCTGTATCCGGTCGTGATGCGCCTGCCGGCGACGCTGCCCCACTGACCGCGCTGGCTACGCCTGCGGTGACAACGGCCGAGGATGTGGCTGCTTTTGCCGGCGTGGATGCAGCCCTGGTGATCAAGACGCTGGTCTTTTGCGTTAGCGGCGGCGATGCAGACGGCGCCATTGTTGCAGCCTGCGTGCGCGGTGATGACCAGTTGCAGGCGGTGAAGCTGATTCACGCGCTCGGCGCGGACGCTCTGGAGATGGCCAGCGATGCGCAGATAGAGGAGATCGGCGGCGTCACCGGTTTTGTCGGGCCGCTTGGCCTGGATGCACCTGTCTATATGGATGCCGGGTTGGAGGCGGCTGTCGGCATGCTGGCCGGCGCCAACAAACGCGATCTGCATCTTACCGGTGTCGATGTCGCACGCGATCTCTCCCGCGCCCAGTTTGTTGACCTGCGTGAAACCCGGGCAGGCGACTGTTGCAGCCGTTGCGGCGGGCAGATCGCCCTCTCCCGCGGTATCGAGGTCGGCCAGGTATTTGCGCTGGGACGTCGCTATACCGAGCCGATGGAGGTTCAGTTCCAGAATCAGCAGGGCAAACGCGAGGTAGCCACGATGGGCTGTTATGGCATCGGCGTATCACGACTGATGGCCGCGGTGGTGGAGCAGTGCCACGATGATGGCGGTATTGCCTGGCCTGATATTCTGGCTCCGTTCAGTGTCATACTGGTCTCCATGGGCAAGTCCGATGAAGTACTGGAAGCCAGTGAGGATATCTATCGTCAGTTGCAGGCAGCGGGTGTGAGCGTGCTCTGGGATGAGCGTAATGAGCGGCCGGGCGTGAAATTCAAGGATGCGGAGCTGATCGGTATCCCGCTGCAGGTTGTGATCGGTGATCGCGGCCTGAAGCAGGGGGTCGCCGAATTCGGTCGGCGCGGCAGTGAGCGGCAGGAAATAGCGCTCTCGGCTGTGGTTGCAGCCTCGATGGCGGCACTCTCAGCCGGATCGGGAGCCGCTCTCTGAATTCGCATGAGCTCAGATTGCGACTTGGTGGTATCTCGCCCAAGTCGCTGCTGACGGCGGTACTGGTTGTCGGTTTTCTCGCATCCATTCCGTTCTGGTTAAGCAGCAATAGCGAGGATCAGCAGCATCTGGCACAAACTGCCGTCAGGCAGATGGTGGAGAAGAATGTCGGCCTGCTGGATATTCAGCCGAAAGAGGTAGAGGAGCTGCGGCAGATGCTTGAGCCGGTTGCTGAGCCGACACAGGTTGATTTTGAACAAACAGTCTGGATGAAGGATATTGTTGGCACCATCAGCCCGTGGGTAGGTGATGAGCAGGAGGCCGAAACCATTGCACGCTGGGTATATGTCTATTCGAAAAAATCCCGTCTGTCACCCGAACTGATTCTGGGCATCATTGCTGTGGAGTCACAGTTCGATCACTTCGCGGTCAGTAATGTCGGGGCGGTGGGTTTGATGCAGGTGATGCCATTCTGGAAAAAAGAGCTGGGCAAGCCGGATGACAACCTGCTCAAGATAGAAACCAATGTCCGCTACGGTTGCGCCATTATCCGCCACTATGTCGACCGTTACAAAACACTGGACCGGGCACTTGGCGCCTATAATGGCTCGCTCGGCAGGATGAAATACCCCAACAAGGTGTTTGCCAAAATGAAGCAGTTCAAGGCAACCGCCAGCGGTATCTGATCTGCGCTAGTTGACCGGTGGCCTGCCCGGAGCGGGCTGGGAATCGCGCTGACAGCGGGAGCAATATTTTGAATACCACGGCTCCTGCAATATCCGTGTCCGGCAGCCTGTGCATATGGCGCAGGTTGCGGATCTGTTATATTTGGCCACATAGTCATCTGATTTCATGCATCCATGCTAGGCCTGTTTGTGACATCCCTGTGGCCTGCCGGTGACACAGGCAAGGCAGCAGTTAATCCTTACTTCTGATAAAGCGGATGATCTGGCGGCGCGCTTTTTTGTCCGGCCGTTTCTCCGGAGCAGGCGCGCTGGCGGCATGCAGCTTGCGCAACTGAGCCTGTTTGCTGCGCTCGGCAAGGCTCTGTTCCGTCTCCTGATAGAGCGATTGTGCAATGGTTGCTGAGCCGCGCTTTTCCGCCAGCCCTGTCACAGTGACGATAAAAAGCTCCTGATCGCGCTGGATCGATACCGTATCGCCGGTTTTTACACTTCTGGATGCCTTGGCGCGATCACCGTTGATCAGTATGTGACCGCCACCGGCCATCTCGCTAGCCAGACCGCGTGTTTTGAAAAAACGTGCCGCCCATAACCACTTATCAATACGTACAGCCTGATCACTCATGCGCTGAATCTATCCGGCTGCATGCAATAGGGAATCCCTGATTGCGCGGCTATTCCACCTGTCGGCTGCAAATCAGATCGGCACGGGTGAAGATACGGTCAGTTTTCCAGCGTCATGGGCATATGGCCAGACGCTGATCGATATATCGGTGAACGCGCACTCTGCTTTCTGACGTGGAAAAGACTCACTTGGCCCGGGCATATGCAAGCGGCTATAATGGGTGAGCAGCGGAGCAACAACGAAGCCGCGTCCGCTGTCTGAAAAAAGGAGGCCGCCATGGAATCTGAAGTGAAAGCAAGAATCATCGATACCCTCAACCGCATTCTGGAGCTTGAGCTGGCCGGGGTGGTTCGCTACACCCACTACGCGTTGATGGTGTTCGGTTACAGCCGCATCCCGATCGTCTCGTGGCTGAAGGAGAATGCCGCCGAGAGTCTCGATCACGCTCACCGGGCAGGCGAGATAGTCACCATGCTCGGCGGCCATCCGTCGCTCGGCATCGGACCGCTACTGGAGTCGGAGAAGCACGATATCGGCGATATCCTGCGCGAGAGTCTGGAACACGAGCAGTTGGCGGTAGCGTGCTACCACGAATTGCTTAGGGCCGCCGAAGGCAGCTCGGTCGTGATCGAGGAGTATGCGCGTGAGATGATCGCAGCCGAGGAGATGCACTGCGACGCGGTCAACAAGATGTTGCGCAAGCCGGGAGAAATTTAGCGTGGAATTCAGCCACTGATGGGGTTTTGACTTGATACGGGCTGGAAAGTGCAGGTCTAGGTGTCTCAGTCCGGGGTAGTCGGGTTAGCTGAATCTGCTCGGCCAATCTGCTGACGAGTATCAGCTTGTGGCTGCTCGCTAGCGACAAACTAGTAAATCATTTATACCTACCCCTTTTCTCAGGGTTAAAGCCTGCCGAGGATCAGGGCCATGCGCCGACAAGGCCGCCATGCTGAGAATCTGTCCTGCTGCGGGCACGGGCATTAGATTGAGCGGCTATTCCACATTGCACAAGCTTAAGCGTTGGCTATTATCGATAGTTGATGAACAACCATATGCCACCTACAGACGTCGCTCCGGGAGTTCTTGCCTGCCACGGATGCGATCTGGTCTATCAACTCGAGGATCTGCCGGTTGGCAGCAAGGCACTGTGCAACCGCTGCGGTGCCCTGTTGCGACGCCATGTTGCCAATAGTGTGGAGCGCTCGCTGGCATTGAATATCGCAGCACTCTTCAGCTTTGTCATCGCCAATGCGTTCCCTTTCCTGTCGCTGGAGGTGATGGGGCGCATTGAGGAGACCCGGCTGATTACCGCCGCTGTGGCGCTCTACAAAGCAGGGATGTGGGAGTTGGGCCTGCTGGTCTTTCTGACCAGTGTGCTGTTTCCGCTGATGACACTGCTCGGTATGCTCTATGTGCTGTTGCCCGCCCGTTTCGCCATCCGCCTGCCGGGGGTGGCGCTGGTCTTCCGCATTGTTTGCAACGTGAACCCATGGAGCATGCTGCAGGTGTTGATGCTCGGCGTACTGATTGCCATTGTTAAACTGCTGGATCTGGCTGATATTATTCCCGGCATCGGTTTTTTTGCCTTTATTGCCCTGCTTGCCCTGACCACTGCCGCATATGCCAACTTCGATGCGGCGGCGCTGTGGCCCTTTTCCCGACCGGTTGCGGAGCATCAGCAGGCGGGTGTAACGGCTGCGCAGAAGAACCTGATCCACTGCCATACCTGTGCCCTGCTGGTTTCCGCCAACGTCGCGCATGAGAGCCAGGCCTGCTGTCCGCGCTGCCGTACACCTCTGCACCGGCGCAAGGTAAATAGCATCAACAGAACATGGGCGTGGGTGATATCGGCTTGTTTGCTGCTGATTCCTGCCAACCTCTACCCGGTGATGACGGTTATTCATTTCGGCCAGGGCGAACCGAGCACGATTCTCAGCGGTGTGATTCAGCTGATTGATAGCGGCATGTGGCCGCTGGGCATGATTGTGTTGATCGCCAGTATCCTGATCCCGGTCATGAAGCTGGTTGTCCTTGTCTTTCTGTTGATCACGGTCAGGCTGAAATCACGCTGGCGATTGCGTGATCGCTCGGTGCTCTATCGCATCACCGAACTGGTCGGCGCCTGGTCAATGGTGGATATTTTCCTGATTGCCCTGCTCACCGGGCTTGTTAATATGGGTACGCTGGCTTCGGTCAGGCCGGAGGTCGGCGCAATATTCTTCGCGGCTGTTGTGGTCACTACTATTTTTGCCGCCAGCAGTTTTGACCCGCGCCTGATCTGGGATCACGAGGAAGAGAGGCAATGACTGAACAACAAACTGATGCCGGCAAAGGCAGTCTTGCCAGCCCGGAGATTAAGAGATCGCCGCGGATTTCACTGGTATGGCTGATTCCTATCCTCACCGCTGTGATCGGCGGCTGGCTTATCGTCAAGACAATTGCCGAGCAGGAGCCGGAAATTTCCATTACCTTCAAATCGGCAGAGGGGATTGAGGCCGGCAAAACCCGGGTTAAATACAGGGATCTGGATGTGGGCGTAGTTGAATCAGTGCGGCTGAGCGATGACTTCTCCCAGGTGGAGTTGCGAGCGAAAATATCCAGAGGTGCCGAAACCCTGCTGCATAAGCGCACCCGCTTCTGGGTCGTCAAACCCCGTCTCGGGATGAGCGGCATATCCGGGCTGAGTACACTGGTCTCCGGTGTGTATGTGGCGCTGGAGCCCGGTGATGGCCCTGTTGCCAGTGTCTTTACCGGTCTGGATCAGCCGCCGCGCATCATGCCGGGCGAGAGGGGCACGGAGATCACGCTGGTCGCCGACCGACTCGGTTCTCTGGATATCGGCTCCCCTGTCTACTACCAGGGCCTGCAGGCAGGTGAGGTGCTGGGCTATGAGCTGACAGAGGAGAAGAAAAACGTTCTTGTCTATCTGTTTATCAAGGCGCCGTTCGATGCGCTGGTACACAGCAATTCACACTTCTGGAATGTTGGCGGACTGGATGTGTCGCTTGGCGTTAATGGTGTCGATGTCCATGTCGAGTCGATGAAAAGCCTGTTGCTGGGCGGTGTTGCCTTTGAAACGAGCGACTCACTGGCACACAGCGGCCAGGTGGAAAAAGGGCAACACTTCACACTGTTCAATAATCACACCGACATTGCCTCGAATGCCGACACCAGGGGCGAAACATTCATCGCCTATTTCGATAACTCGGTGCGCGGACTGGTGGTCGGCGCACCGGTGGAGTTCAAGGGGATTACCATCGGTTCGGTTGCCGAACTGCGACTGGAGTTCAACCAGCAGGATACCAGTTTCCGTATCCCGGTGCTGCTTGAGATCTCCTTTCAGCGACTGGCTGAAAGCGGGGTGAGTGCGGATGTCGATACCAAGAAGCTGCTGGATCAGTTGATTGCCAAGGGGCTCAGGGCGCAACTGCGCACCGGTAACCTGCTGACCGGCAAGCTATTTGTGGAGTTGGATATGCATCCGGATACGGCCGTACAATTGCGCGCGGACAACAGCATCACCTTCCTTGAACTGCCTACCATTCCGGGTAATTTTGACCGCATGGCGACATCGGTACAAAACACACTGGCCAAACTGGAACGGGTCGATATTGAGGCGATTGCGGGTGAGCTGCAGCAATCCCTGCGCGCGCTACATCATCTGCTCGCCACCATGGATCAGCATGCCGGACCGGTTGTGGTAAATATGGATCAGACACTGCTCAAAGCCAGAACCACGCTGGAGTTGTTGAACAGGCAGCTGAAAGCCGGCTCGCCTGCTATCCGCATGACTGAAGAGTTGAGTGAGACTGCCCGCTCCATTCGTGAGCTGGTTGATATGCTGGAACGCAATCCCGAGTCTGTCATTATCGGCAAGCCGAAAGCGGGAGGGAAATGATGGGGGCGAGACCTGTTCTGAAAACCCTGGCGCTGGGAGTGACAGCACTGTTGTGCGTGGCATGCAGCAGTGTGTCACCGGCAACCCGCTATTATCTGCTCAATCCGGTTATAGAGGCACAAGCCCCTGCGCCTGCCGCCCATACACCCGGCAAGCGCATAGGTATTTCGCTGCTGCGACTGCCGCAGTATCTGGACAGGGCCAGCATAGTTACCCGCAGCAGCAACAATGAGCTGAAGCTGGCAGCGTATGACAGGTGGGGTGGTAATCCGGAAAAGAATATCCGGCAGGTCATGAAGACAAACCTGGCGCAGTTACTGGCATCCGCAGGCTTCTCCATGATCGCTGCAGGTTCAGAGCTGTCGCCGGAGCTGGATGTTGAAATTGAGCTTAGCCGCTTTGAACGCTTTCCGGATGGTGTGGTTCGGCTGTCGGCCGTATGGAGTGTTCTGGATCATTCGGGAACGCTGCTGACCGGGCGCAGCTCGGATTTGAGCAGCCCGGCCATTGCCGGTGCTGAAGATTATGATGCCATCGTTGCTGCCATGAGCGATCTGCTGGGCCAATTGAGTCGTGATATTGCCCGTGCCATCCTGCATCCGGATGCAGCCTGACATACTGCGCATATCAAGCTTACCCGCAGTGATCAACCGGTTGGGCGGATTGGTTAGCGGATGCAGCATTTTATATTGTGCTGCTGAGTAGCGGGTAAAAGCTGCAGCTTATGCTTGCCGGATCTGCTGATCTGTCATATAAGCTCTTTCATGGCCATCAAATCAACTATTTTCAAAGCAGAACTAGAGATTACCGATATGGATCGGAACTACTATCAGGATCATAATCTTACCATTGCGCGCCACCCGTCAGAGAATGATGAGCGCATGATGGTGCGCCTGCTGGCATTTGCTCTTAATGCCAGCGAAGCGCTGCAGTTCACCCGCGGCTTGAGCTCGGAAGATGAACCTGAGATATGGCAGAAGAGCCTGAGTGACGAGATCGAGCTGTGGATTGATCTGGGGCAGCCGGATGAAAAACGCATACGCAAGGCCTGTGGCCGCTCCCGGCAGGTACTGATTTATACCTACCAGCAGCGCAGCAGCCTGGCATGGTGGGAGCAGCAGCGTAACAAGCTGGAGCGCTTTGATAACCTTGGTATCGTCAACCTGCCGGAGGATACCGTCACCCAGATGGGGTTGATGGCGAAACGGGCAATGCGATTACAGTGCACCATTCAGGACGGTCAGCTATGGTTCAGCAATGGCGAGCAGGCCATTGAGATCATGCCGGAAATCTGGAAGAGCGCGACAAGAGTGAAACTATGAAATTTGACCGATACTATATTTGTGCAGATTTGAAAAAGAATCTGCGTGCGTTGGGCTTCAAGCGCACGACCGATATTCAGTTCAAGGCGATCCCGTCGATTATGGATGGCGAGGATGTGCTGGCGATTGCCCAGACAGGTACCGGTAAAACTGCCGCCTTTGCCATCCCGGTGATTGATAAAATTCACCGTTTCAAAACCAACAGCCAGTCCTATGGTATCAAATGTATTGTCATGGTGCCGACGCGTGAGCTGGCGCTGCAGATCGGCAAGGTATTTGAAAGCCTGGCCAATCATACGCGCGTGAAGGTGTTCACGCTGCACGGCGGGGTGGAGCAGGATCGGCAGATTGCCAAATTGCAGGACGGCATCGATGTACTGATTGCCACGCCCGGTCGCATGTTCGATCTGATCAACCAGCAGGCCATCAAGCTCGAAGGTGTCTCCACGCTGGTGCTGGATGAGGCCGATCACATGCTGGATCTCGGCTTTATCGAGGATATCCGCTATATCAAGAAGATGCTGAAGAAAAAGCATCAGACGCTGTTCTTTTCCGCCACCATCAATGATGAGATCAAGAAGCTGGCCTATTCGCAGGTCAAGAGCGAGGCGATCCGTATTCAGGTGTCGCCCGAAGATCGCATTGCCAAAAATGTCAGCCATTTTGTCATGTTCGTCGAGATGGATGACAAACGCTTTTTCCTGGATCGCTTTCTGCAGGATCACCCGGAAGCCAAGGTGATTGTCTTTGTGCGCACCCGCGTGCGCGCCGAGCGCGTAGTCAAGGCGATGGCGCGTGCGGGCTTTGATACGCTCAGCATTCATGGCGACAAAGATCAGGATGAGCGGGCGGTTGCCATGCAGGCGTTCAGAAACGGCGATTGCCGTGTACTGATTGCCACCGATGTCAGCGCACGCGGTATTGATGTGCCCGATGTCGATTTTGTTATCAATTATGATCTGCCGGAGAAGGCCGAGAACTATGTGCACCGTGTGGGACGTACCGGGCGCGGCATGAAGCTTGGCGATGCGATCTCATTCTGCAGCAGCGAGGAGAAGCCGTTGCTGGCCGAGATTGAAGCGTTCATCGAAAAGCCGATCGAGGTGATGGATGTCAGCAAGGAAGGCTATGCCGACGTGATCAGGACACCCGATCGGGCGGCAAAAGAGCTGCGGGATCTGGTGGCCGAGCAGGAAGCATGGCTCAGTGGTGTAGGCAAAAAGAAAAAGAAACGCAAAAAGTAGGAGTCAGTGATGGATGAACCGATTACAGGGATGTTATCGGCGCATGAGGCGCGTGTGCTCGGTTGTTTGATGGAAAAACAGATGACGACACCGGATTACTATCCGCTGACGCTCAAGGCTTTGACGGCTGCCTGTAACCAGAAGAGCAGCCGGATGCCGGTGATGAACCTAAGCGAGGGCGAAACAGGCGGCGTGGTTAGTGGCTTGCGCTCTCAGGGGCTGGTTACCGCGCGCATGGACGGAAGGGCGGATCGCTTCGAGCATCATCTCTCGCGCAAGCTGGGCCTCTCCACCAAAGAGCGGGCTGTGCTCTGCGTGCTGATGTTGCGCGCAGCACTCACCGTCAACGAGATTCGCATCAATACCGGACGCATGGTCACCTTCGACAGCAGTGATGAGCTGCAAGCCATGCTGGATAACCTGACGGGGCGGGATGAGCCGCTGCTGGTGCGTATCCCGCGCGCAGCCGGTCAGCGTGAAGATCGTTATGCCCATCTGCTCTGCGGTGTACCTGAATTTGATGCTGCGGCACCCGCTTCCGCGGGAGCTAGTAAAGCATCTGATCGCATTGAGGCACTGGAGCAGGAGGTTGCTGATTTGAAGGCCGACCTTCAGCGCCTGTGGCAACTGACGGGGCTACCCAAAGAGTAACTGAATTTTGTTCTGTACGACTAATACAGATTGCTGTTTTCCAGTGGGTATCTTTTGATATTATTTGAACAGGGCCTGTCTTGGCAGTAACACTGGGAGCTACAAAAATCCCAGTGTGTTACTGTAGCCGGCCACTTTTAGGCATTCGACTATTCATAACAATTCAATATTGTGTCCCACGGAATTTCATTAGTACACTGCTGTCCGGTTAAAGATTTCGCAGTAATAAAGTAGGCCTGAATTCCCAACGTTTATGGTATATTTGTAGTTATCTAGACAGCAAATTTACC
>PFXI01000001.1 GCA_002791575.1 Zetaproteobacteria bacterium CG_4_9_14_3_um_filter_54_145
CATTTAATGAGGTTTTATCGAAAGATCCAGCTCTTAAAGGTGGGGTGGAAATATCTCTTCAGACATTTTCATCATTATTAGAGCATCCAACGCCTTCCTTCTTTCCAGAATATACAGATCATGGCATCAACCATCTTGAATCAGTGTTGAAAACTGCTAGTTCATTAATTACTGATGACTCCTGCAATGCACTCATAACAAACCTCCGTATTGATGAAAGCACAAGGCAGTATATGTGTGTCTCTCAGGTAAATCAAAACTTGCAGGGTGAGTGTTTATTCTGCCCGGATAAGACCGGGCAGGAAAAAGGTATATGGCGCATGTCGAGGGTCAGGCATGAGTTATTGAGTTGTTTGAAGAAGTGGCAAGTGTGGGGCTAAATAACTTATGGAATGTCAGCCAATTCCTTCAGCTTACGCATAGAGACGGAGTACTTCGAAGCACTCTTGCCACGCTTGTTGGGGGTAAGGCCATCCAGTGCCGATTTTACACTGCCTTTATATAGAAGCTCTAAATCCTGAATGTCATCATTCCAAAAGTAGACGCAGACATCCTTGTATAGTTCGTCAGCGTTTTCCGGTAGATATATGTAGCGAGCATCCTTGTACACGTGGGAAGCTTTTACGCTTACTCTATTACCATCCTTGTCCAGAAAATCCCAACCCTTCTCACAAGCTCTTGCGAGTTCACTTCCGAAATCTAGTACCGCGCGGGCTTCTGCCAGAATTCCAAGCACTCCGCTGCAGGAGTTATTAGCACCACCGAGTTTGTTACTGATCCTGAGAGCGGCCTTATAGCCAGTCAGCAGTTCTGTATAGTCACACTCCAACTCCAACGCTACTCTCTCTGCAGTCACTATATAGCTCCTTTGGTGGTTGTTCGGTTTCGGACTTTTTTTCAGTAGTCGCAAATAAAGGTGACAGTATACTGATTCGAAAAAAAATGGACGCTTTCCTTTTTTCCAATTCCAGGAACACACTACTTGATTCCTGGTCTTCTGCGAAAGTTGGGGGCTTTGTGATCAGGCTCATTTTTTAGATAACTGAAACCGTACAGTGTTGCCGTGCCCATCATTGGTATTCATGCCTGTGGGACTGTGAGGTGTACGATGGAAGAGCAGCATTGCCGGACTCTGGATTCCGTATTGGATTCGGAAGAGCTTATAGAGCTCGATAGCACTATCTCCGAAGAGGAGGCAGTGGGTGAGCCATTATTCGGCCCGTTTAATTATAGAAAAGAGACCATTGATGAGATCGTTGATATGACATCGGTGATTCCTCTATTCAACAAGTTCGACCCCGCGCAACTCAGAGTGGTTGTTTCGCATATGCAGATTGTTCATATGGCCAAGGGGCAGTGCCTCTTTTCCGAGGGTGAAGCGGGTGACTACATGTGCTTTATCGTCTCCGGTCGTATGGAAGTATTCAAAGATTCAGTGGGTGGCAAGCTGGTATCGGTATCGAGGATCTCGCGGGGTAGCAGTATCGGTGAAATGGCAATGATCGATACCTATTCCCGTTCGGCGACTGTGATTGCCAAAGAGCCCACAATTACGCTGGTGCTCAAACGTGAACATTTCGATCAGATTCTGGAAGAGTATCCACGGACAGGCATCGCCTTTTTGAAGGAGCTGGCACGCGTTGTTTGCCTGCATCTGCGCAGAACCTCGAATCACTATGCCGATATCTGCGAGACAGCAGGTGAGGGCGATAACTATTCGAGCCTTCAGGAGCAGTTCATGATCGAAGGTGCGAGCCATTAAGAAATAAATAGCAATTTAATTCGCAGTTTCATGAGTCACCGCTGCAAACTGAATAACTACTGACCCCGCAGTTTGCCGTTATGGTTGATGTCCCAGACGTACCTCAATCTCAGGATGTCTGGCGACCAGATCTTTTAAGCGCTTCAGGTTTTGCAGGTTGCGCGCATTGTCTTCCGTAAAATCCCCGGGCTCGACCGTATGCTCCCAACCCCAGCGGGTAATGCATGTGTCGCCGCTTAGCAGCACAGGGCCACGCGTGGTGCGGATCAGGAAGGCGGTGCTTCCTGCGGTGTGACTCGATACGCTGATAGCAAACAGTGAGCCGTCTTCAAACACATCTACGATGCCTTCAAACCGGTTTTGTGAATCAGGTTGAAACGACCACTCCTGTAGCGGCTGTTTGTCTTTTAACAGTTGGTCAGTGGCGCCTTGCACAAACATATGCTTGAAGCTTGTGTGTGAGGATTCTGATGCGCCGATATACAGCGGCACATCGTTGGCTATGTCGGGCATGCCTGCGATATGATCGAGGTGCAGATGTGATAAAAATACGCCGGATAGTTTGATGCCTTGCAGTATCTCACCGGTGCTTTTGTTGATGTGCAGTTTCTCAATGTGCATGGCTTTTTGAATCATCCAGTTTAAGCCTTCTTTGCCCGGATCATTGACCAGCTTGCTCGAGACGCCGGTATCCACCAGAAAATTGCCGTACTGCGGATGCTTGAGCATGTGCGCATAGATCTGAACAGGTTCATCCCTGTCAGTCACTCCGGCCTGCACTGCTGCCGGGTTGTTCAGGTTCAATATACCGGCAAGCGAAACGGACCAGTCCGCACTGTTGATGGTTTCCAGCTCAATAGGCCCCGGCTGGTCGATAAGGCGTTCCATCTCTGCACTGCTGCAGGCCTTGCCGATGGCAGCTTTGCCTACAGGATGGTTGGTAAGCACGCAGCCAGGCAAGAACAAAACAAGCATGCACCCCAATGTGAGCAATAGACGACTTTGAGATTTCATGCGCGGCCTCCGAGGGATTTGCGGATTCTCGCGTATCCATATGCAACCTGGCAACTGCTCTAAGAGGGGCGGGAGCCATTTTGGCGAGGGTCAGGCATGAGTTATTGAGTTGTTTGCATGGGTATTGCAGAGGCGATGGCCAGTTTTTTACTGTGTAACTTTATGCGTCATGGTGCAACACAAGAGTTGACCCCGACGCATCTACAGGCAAGCAGGCTTTTTACTGGAATAATATGTTTAGCGAATGCCCATGTGGGAAGTAAACTCTTCCTCCACCTGCTCCGTCCGCTCGGCATTATAGCGAATAAGATCGCGGAGATAGGGGTAGCTTTCCAGATCGACTGTATCAAAGGCGACTGCCAGGCGATCATCGGTACTTCGCACCACCTTGCCATGGGCAACGATGGACAGGGGATTCTCGGCACTACCCAGCAGAATATTCAGTTCACACTCTTGCTCCTGAGTCAGTGATGACCAGTCGTCGCACTGGATGCTGGCGCCATTCATACTTATATCCGCAATGGTACCAGAGAGTTCGATATCATTCTGGATGATGCCGACCTGTATAGGAACGTGTACTCTGGTAAAGGCTCGCCCATTTTCCATGATCGTTCTCCTGTGGCCGCGGTCATCCTGCCTATCCTGAATCAGATAGGATAAGGGCGGCAATCGTAGCATCAATAAATATTCGTTTGCCCATGTAGGTTATCGACAGATTGTCCACCTGACCACAACTATCGTGTGTGAGACGAGTATTCTCCAATCCATAAATGAGTATGAAAGGTGATCATGTAAGTGGGGTCATGGGGTCAAATCTTGAATCTTGAATCAACATTGGCCGGGAAGGCGAGGGGCAGTTTTTTACTGTGCTATTTTATGAGTTATGGCTGCAACACAAGAGCTGATCCCGGAGGCCTGCCCTTCACGGGTCACGCCTCTTCAGGTGACTTGATCTCGTTCACACGCAGTTTGCGGCCAGCGAATTCAGCGCCGTTAAGTGACCTGATGGCTTTATTACCTTCATTGTCATCAGGCATTTCGACAAATCCAAAGCCGCGGCTGCGATTGGCTGCATTATCCGTGACCACTTTTGCACTGGCAACAGTGCCGAACTCAGAGAACAGTTCGCGCAATTCTTCATCGTTGGTGCTGAAAGACATATTTCCAACATTAATTTTCATACTTCGTTATCCTCAAAATATCTGAACCTGAATCCAGCGGATTTGGATTTAAGCTATCGTGGCAACTTTCAGTCCATGCTCATCTGTCGGATGTAACCGGTATAATGAGAAAAAGTGATCGCACGAGTGACAAAAACAATGCCAGTGTAAGTGGTGAATGCGGCATAGCAAGGAAACCACTGTGCTGGCGTGGGGTCTGGCATGAGTTATTGGTGGTTTAACCTTGATTACATGTGGATGAACAGGCGCGCTTTTTGGCCATGAAGTCCCATATCGAGGCGAGGATAAGCAGGACGAAACCGAGCATTTCCAAGGGCTTGCTGTAGGTGCCGAAGAATACCCAGAGCAGCAAGGCTGCGGCAGCGATGCTCAGCATAAGCGGGCCGGGGTTGCGGTGTTTGCTGAAGGAGTAGGCCATGCCGGCCAGAGCGAGAACAAGCAGACCGCTGACCAGTTTTACCATCACACTTTCTTCAATCTCCAGATTGATGCCGATCAGGGAAAGCAGGGAGACCGCTGCCAGGGTGCCATAGCATGCCGCTACGGCAAGCAGGCTGGTAGCTGAGCCGATCCATGACAGGTCTTTTTTGTCCGATTTCTGTTGCATGGCGTCTCTCTCTGGTTTCCGGTTTTTGGCAGGCCACACCCTGATGTTCGAGAATTCCTCGAAAGTCATGACGGGATCAGGCATAAGATGTTGAGTTGTTACGATAGCCGGTGGCTGACCCTGTTATGCAGAACGTTTGATGGAACCTGGCTTGACCAGTGGTCGATTGAACGCGCTATTTCTCTATTGCCAGCAGCGCTCCACATTGCTCATAAAGCAAAAAAAAACACCCCGCTGTCAGGCGGGGTGTTTTCAGGAAACTTTGTTACCTTACTGAGGGTAAACGTTAGAAGCCTGTGGGCCTTTTGCGCCGTTTTCTACTTCAAACTCAACGTTCTGACCTTCAGCCAAAGACTTGAAGCCGTCACCCTGAATTGAGGAGAAGTGTACGAACACGTCATCGCCGCCATCATCCTGAGAGATGAAGCCGAAACCTTTAGTATCGTTGAACCACTTTACTGTACCTGTTGCCATTTTGTATAATCCTTAATTAATTTAATTTGTGCATAACATATATTTATAAGTGTTAAAATTAAGATCAATTAAGGAACTCTAAATCAGCCTAAAAAAACACAATAAACAATATTTCACGAAACACAGTATATCCAGCTGGAAGCACTAAGCCAGCAAAAATATCCCCCAACTGCGAAATGAGCAGATAAAATCAATGGGGTAAGGCTGAATATGACGGGGTAAAAGCATCAGTTGTTGCGTGGTTTGCAAGTGTATTCCAACACCGGTCCCCGCAACACCGGCCCCCGAAGGAGGGCTCGTTAGTTGGCTACTTTCAGGCTGATAGAAAATAGAGATACATAAGCTCAGCACAGCTATGAGTGCGGCCATGGCCATGCTTACTATAAACGATACGAATCATAGGGCTTCTGTCGGGCGGGTTACTGCTGGCTAACCACAATCAGCTTGCTGATATCGAAGCCCAATGCCACCGCTTGCTGTTTAAATTTCTGCATCACCGCTGCCGGGACTGTCGGCGTACGCGAAAGAAGCCAGAGGTAGTCCCTGTCCGGTCCGGAAATAAATGAGTAGTGATACTCGGCATCCAGAGCGAAGATCACATAGGCGCCATAGAATGGGCCGAAAAAGGATACTTTCAGGTAACCCTCGTCGGGGCTACGGACAAAATAGGCTTTGCCAACAGCTTCCTTCCACTGCTGCTTTTCGCCATTCCAGCCACGATTGACGACCTTCACACCGCCGTCGTTGCGTAGCGAATATTCGGCGCTGACACGACTCAGTCCGCGCTCGAAGGAGTGGTCGAGCCTGGCTGCTTCATACCATTTGCCGAGATAGCGCTGTAATTCAAATTGCGGCACTGGTTTGATGCCTTCAGGAAGTCCAGTGCAGCCACCCATCAGCCATGAAACAGCCAACAGCAGCGCATAACGTAATATTTTCGATTTCATGGCCATTTTACACCACCGCTTGCCGGCCGAGTACGCCGGTAAGAAAACTCTTCAAACAGCCGGGACGTGTGCCATGGCTGATCTTTGCGTGTCCGGAACCCGACTTCCATACGCTCTCGGGCCAAGGGTACAACAATGCCGGCATCGGGGATATACGAATCGGAGGCAGCGGATCGCAATGCATCTGGAAACTAATGTAGTGGGGGCAGGTATGAGTGATTAAGTTGTTTGGGAAGCAGGATAAGGTATGCGTAATGAATCACTTAAGCATACAATTTTTATATCCTCGACCAAGCTTTGGAAAGCGATCGGCACAGCTCTTTTTTTCGGGCTCTGGCTTGGTTTCCACTTTACAGGTCTTATGCTTGGGATATCGCTTACAAAAGTCCTTTTTATGTAGTTCTCTCCCCTCAGGCTCAGTGGAGCCCCACTTACCAGCCCAGGCTGGCGGGCCAGAGAGAAATGAAGTGGATATAAGTAATACAAGTGCTGTAAATAATATTTGTTTGTTGATTTTCATATCGCCTCTGTGCGCCCCTGCAATATGTACTTTTGTCTTCATTCTGATTGAGCAACAATAGGTCTGAATGTTAACCTGTCTGTCCCATAAACATGGGATACATGCGCATGTCAGGTCTGGAATCTTGAGTTCAGCCTGAACAATCAACAATCAGTGGTGTAGTGGTCCGCTCCTGCAATGCCCCGTTCCTGATCGGATTGCAGCACGAAACTGTTCAAATATTGTATTGCAAGGCCTTACTCCCAAGGTTCATTCTGTGCCAGCCAGTCCATATACAATAATAAGTGCAGGGTTGTTAGATCAGACTGTTCCCAGCATGATGTGGGTATGCGGCGGGTTCACATCAACACTAACGCACTTCAGTCGCCCGGGGAGAGCTAATGGAACTGGATGCTCTGACTATGCTGGCCGGTATTCTGGTACTCGGTTTCGCCTCACAGGTTCTGGCATGGTGGCTGAAAGTCCCTGCCATTTTGTTCCTTTTGATTGCGGGTCTGATTGCAGGGCCGACCATCGGCCTGCTCGATCCGGATGCCATGTTCGGCGATTTGATGTTTCCACTGGTTTCCATGGCTGTCGCCATCATTCTGTTTGAAGGCAGCATGAGCCTGCACTTCAGCCAGATTCGTGAAGTTGGCGGGGTGATTCAGCGCCTGGTATCCATTGGTGCAGTCTCAACATGGTTGATCATTTCACTCATCACGCATTGGGCTATGCCATGCTCCTGGGAAGTTGCCTTCCTGTTTGGTGCGATCACCGTGGTCACGGGGCCGACTGTGATCATCCCGATGCTGCGAACGGTGCGACCTACCGCCGACATTGCAAATATCCTGCGTTGGGAAGGCATTATCATCGATCCGATCGGTGCTATCTTTGCCGTGCTGGTCTATGAGTTCATCATTGCTGGTACGGAAAGCTCGGCTTTTGGCCATACCGCCATCGTATTTGGTGAGATTCTGCTGACCGGTTTTGCACTTGGCGCACTCGGCGGGCAACTTCTGGGCACAACTTTGCGCCGGCACTGGCTGCCTGAATACATGCACAATTTCGGGGCGTTATCCCTGGTCATTGGCCTGTTTGCATTGTCGAATTCACTGGTTACGGAGTCCGGCCTGCTCACCGTCACCATTATGGGCATCTGGTTGGCCAATATGAAAAATGTCGATCTCGCAGACCTGCTCAACTTCAAAGAGTCGCTGAGCCTGCTGCTGATCTCAGGTCTGTTTATTATGCTCGCCGCCCGCATTGAATGGATCGATTTTAACATGCTCGGCTGGGGTGCTGTTGTGGTGCTGCTCGGCATGCAATTTATCGCCCGTCCCGTCAGCGTGCTGCTGTCAACGGCAGGTTCCCCCTTAAGCTGGCAGGAGCGTGCCATGATCTGCTGGGTTGCACCGCGCGGTATTGTTGCCGCAGCGGTATCTGCCCTGTTTGCTCTGCATTTACAGGAGATTGGCGTACCTCAAGCTGAAATACTCGTCCCATTGACCTTTCTGGTCATCATTGTGACTGTGGTTCTGCAAAGTATGAGTGCCCGTTGGCTTGCAAGGGCTCTCGATGTTGCCGAGCCGGACGGTCATGGCTTCCTGATTATCGGAGCCAACAAACTGGGCATCGAAATCGGTAAAGCATTAAAGAAGCAGGGCTTGCGTGTACTGCTTGTAGACAGTCATTGGGAAAACACCCGCAAGGCGCGCATGGATGGTCTGCCGGTTTATGTTGGCAACGCCGTCTCCGAGCATGCTGACCGACACCTCGATATGATCGGCCTGACAGGCATACTGGCACTGTCGTGGCGGGACAATGTAAACTCGCTTGCCTGTATGCGTTACCGCAATGAGTTCGGTGTGGCTAATACATACGCACTGGGCAGCAATAGCGATGATGAAGCAGCCAATGACCTGTCGCGTTATACGAATTTATCAGTCGGCCAAAGGTTGTTTCCTGCTCATGAAAATTTCCGGTCCCTCTCTTCTCGCCTGAAAGAAGGTTACGCCATTCACAGTACACATTTGTCGGAAGAGTTCACTTTTGCACATTGGCAGGAGCAGCACGGAGATAAAGCCATTCCTCTGTTTGCCATCAGCAAGGATGGGCAGGCGGAAGTATTTACGACCGATAAAACTGTCACACCTGCAAATGGTGATACACTTATAAGCATGGCGATGGCGTAGGGGGGATTGCGGGGGGAAGCTTCTGTGCGCGCATGGGTGATGCACTCTCACCAGAGTGTCCTGAATGATGAAATACCGGTTCTGGACATACAACAGCTATCTACAGGATGATTCGAAACCATGAAATATAAGAAATCGGCGGATGCCATCGCCGCCCTGACACCCGAGCAGTATCGCGTTTCGCAGGAAGGTGGCACGGAACGTCCGGGTACTGGCGAATACCTGCACAACACAGAGCCGGGCATCTATGTTGATATTGTCTCCGGTGAACCGCTGTTTGCCTCAACCGACAAGTATGAATCGGGTTGCGGCTGGCCGAGCTTCACCAAGCCTGTTGAGCAGGCATATGTGAATGAGTTGCGGGATAACAACCACGGCATGATCCGTACCGAGGTACGCAGCTGCCATGGCGACAGCCATTTGGGCCATGTCTTCCCCGATGGCCCCGCCGAGCGCGGGGGCTTACGTTATTGCATCAATTCCGCATCGCTGCGTTTTGTGCACCGGGACGATATGGCGGCGCAGGGTTACGGCGAATATCTCGACCGGGTGGAGGATATCTGAATGGCAGTACAGCGCGCACTACTTGCAGGCGGGTGCTTCTGGGGTATGCAGGATTTGATCCGCAGACTACCGGGCGTGATTGCCACGCGTGTGGGATACACCGGTGGCGACGTGAAAAATGCCACCTATGACAATCATGGCAGCCATGCCGAAGGCATCGAAATCACGTTCGATGACGGGGTGATCTCATATCGGAGACTACTGAGCCTCTTGCAAAAGTCTTCAAACCTGCTGAATTAAGCCTCTGAGAAGAGGCGAAAAAACTCCCTTCTGGTAGGGTAAGTCATCGAC